>JBKJUH010000008.1:0-4969 GCA_046590075.1 Agitococcus sp. | reverse complement strand
GCTACTCGCTTTCACCGTAACACCCTCTACAAAATTAAAAGATTGAATATACCTAAGAACCATAATAAAGTACACAATAATTGGCTGTTGCGATGTTCACTCGGATCAAGTGTGTTGTATTACCAGTCAGTGCTAACGTCAATTAATGAGGAGTTATCAAATTAAGTAAAGTTTAAGTTGGCGGGGATACTTTTGGAATATTAGCCATACTGAGAAATTCTTTCGAAGTTTGAATACAGATTGGAGCCGACAATATGTTAATTGGTACCAACTGCATTTAGCGGACGAAAGCAGCAATACAACTCATCGAAGTGCGTCCGAAATTATTTGACTACCACTCAATTAATTTTGACTAATAATTTTTGACTCAAAAATACATTTAGAAAATAAATCAGCGTAGTCTGTTTGCGCAAACCAAATAGCTCCTGTTTGGGTTCTATCATAATCATAAATCACCATCACTTTATCATTAAGAAAGTCTATCTGTGGATAGCTAATATTTTTTCCAGGATTAACCACACATGGTTTTGACCATGATAAGGCGTTATCTTTTGACTCAATAATACTGATACGAAAGCGATTAATCGGATCATTATTAAACACCATCATCAAAGTATTATAGGGGGTTGTTCGTATTTGCGCCCGTGAGTCAGGAGTTTTATAGGGCGTGAATGGAACACCATCAGTCCATGATAGTCCTAGGTTATTTGAGTAAGCTATATATTGCCCATCCTTAGTGCGAAATATAGCTACTAATGAGCCATCCGATACTTGGGCAATTGCTGTTTCATCAAAAGTTAAGCGATTACCACCAGAGACTTGACTTATGAATGTTACCGCTCCTGACATCTCATCTAATCTGAATATGTTGCGTCCAGTTTGTGAAGCCAAAGGTGTCTGCCTTACATTTGCTGTCCAAAAGTTAATTGGCATATAAACTGCGCCGTTATTTAAGCGAATTGGCTTCGCTGGCACCCCATTTGCCAGCCTAAAACTCCTAACAAACTCAGGATTAGTCTCTGGATTTTTAATTTCTGTTACCCATGCCCCTTCCACCCCATCCAATTGTTTATTGAAGCCAGAAACCGCATATAATAACCATAAATTACCATTCGCACCGACCCATAATTGTGGATCAAAAACTCGATTACCACTATCCGAAGGATACGCTAAGTAAAACTTTTCTTGCCAAGTTTTACCTTTATCATCCGAAGCCGCTATAATCGCAAAGCCCCCTGTAACTTCATCATTAATGGTAGAGTGTGCCATCCAAATTGCCCAATACCTATTACCTGTATGCTCAATAGCGGGAATCGCTTGATAAACACGCTTATTGTAGCCACTATCAGAACTTGCAGGAATCAGTGTCGGTGCCACGCTAAGATATGAGACATTAGATGGTGGTGGTAAACTCGACTTTTCTGGATCTTTAGGGCTGCTAACTGCACCAATAGATAAGGCATCACCAGCAAATAGACCGTTATAACTTACTTGGGTTATTAATATTTGTTTAGCACTAGATCTGTCAAAATCATAAACAAGAACTATATTACTTCCAGAAACATCTAAACTAGGGTTACCACTTGAGAACTTACTATCTATTAACTTTATTTTTGACCATGTAATCCCATTATCTGCTGACTCAACAATACTGAGATTAGCTCGTGTTTTGCTATTGTTAAATGCTAATAACAAAGTGTTATTACTGGTTCGAACAAGTTGTACTTTTGTATTACTATTAATATATTGCGTAAAAGGAGCACTGGCCAACCAAGTTTTCCCTTGATCATATGAATAAGAAATATATAAACCGTCACCTGTTCTAAAGACCGCGACTAAACTACCATTACTTGCTTGTGCAATTGAAGTCTCATCATAAGTAGGTGTCTTGCCACTAGGGATACTCCCCACCAAACTGATAGCCTTCTTTGCCTCATTTAACTTAAATACATTTCTCCCAATCTGACTTGGCACCAAAGGGACGCGAGGAACAATAGCACCAAAAATCCTATCTCCCCAATAATCAATCGGGATATAGATATCATTATTGGCTAGCCTAATCGGCTTTCCTGGCACACCCTGAGTTAATCTAAAGCTATTATCAAATACGGGAGAAAGTTCAGGACTTTTAATAACAGAAACCCATGCGCCTTCAACACCATCATACCCTTTACCACGAGAAACGCCGTACAACACCCATAAATCGCCATTAGTTGCTACCCACAACTGAGGATTAAATGCCTTATTTTGGGATTTTTGGTCATATGCTAAGTAAAATTGCTCAGTCCATGTTTTCCCCTGATCATCTGATGACGCAACAACAATAAAATTACCTACATCATCTTGAGGAAACTGATTGTTAGCATACCAAGCCGACCAATAACGCCCACCCGTATGAGTAATTGTCGGTGATGATTGAAATAATCGTGTTTTAGTTGCCCAAACAGATGTATCTGAAGCGGTAATAAATAAAGGCGGAGAGGAAACATAAGGCGTTAAAGGGGGAGTCATTCGTGAATAATCATTCGTATCGGCAACATCATTAACAGATGCGTCTGAAGCAGAAACTAATACAGGCGGAGAAGAAACAGATTGCAAGTTGCAACCCAAAAACATTAATATAACAATCCCAATTAACGACCAGTTTACATATTGCTTTAAAGCCACAACTGTATTACTAAAACTTTGCAACTTCATCATAAGATTTAATCCAAGAAACTGAGCTTTTAATTTATTATGAAATGGACTAATTTATTATGAAATGGACTTTAAAAAGCAACAAAGAAATTACTAACCCCCTCTAAACTACTACCCCCTAATCATACCACTACACCAATGCCATTTTCAACAATACATCCGCTAATGATTCCAGCGTCATCGAACCCTCTTTTCTAAACCACGTTACCGACCAAGCAATCGCGCCCACTAAAAGCTTACGCCAGACTTGCGGTGATTCTACATAACCTGACTCTGCTTTTAGTTGCGTCAAGATACCAATCCACGTGCCTTCATATTCATTTCTTAAGGCTAATAAATCATGTTGATGATGACGAGACAAAGCATCCCACTCAAAAACCAATACTGTCATGGCATCACAGGTTACGCCATTAATGGCATATAACTCACTAATAATTAATGCTTTTAATTTTTCACGTGCAGTACTTACTTGGGCAATTGCCTCGTTTTGTTTGGCACTGGTATATTCAATGACTTCTTTCATTACCGTAAATAATATTTCTTCTTTACTTTTAAAGTGATGAAATAAGCTACCTGACTGAATACCCACCATCGCAGCTATTTCGCGCACCGTTGTGCCTTCATAACCATTGACACGAAACAAATGCGCGGCTGCCCGCAATACTCGACCGCGTGGCGAGTCATCCAAACAACCAAAACTGGGGATCTTTTCGAGTGATTTTAACTGCTGTGGCACTTTTACCAACATGGTTGTTTTACCTGAGTTGTTTACCTAATGAAGGCTAAGATATAAAACCACTGTAAGTCCTTAAAAAACGTAGGCTTATACAGTGCATGATGTCTATTTAGATGTAATAGTTTAACCGAATTTGAGTATGCCGTGAATTTGCCGCTTGCACAAGCAAGCACTTGCTTGGTATGTTACGCATATCAAAAAGATGCACTGCATACAGGAAATGTGATGACTAGCAAAAACTCTATACGCATCGGCTGTGCCTCAGGCTTTTGGGGCGATACCAATACTGCCGCTTTTCAGTTAGTACGGCAAACACAAATTGACTATTTGGTATTTGATTATCTCGCCGAAATTACCATGTCGATTATGGCTAGCGCGAAGATGAAAAAGCCTGAAGCGGGTTATGCGACAGATTTTGTCTCGCAAGTGATGGCGCGTTTGTTGCCCGAAATTGCCGAGAAAAAAATCAAAGTCATTAGTAATGCAGGCGGTGTTAATCCTTTAGCGTGTCGTGATGCCTTAGAAAAGTTAATTAAAGATGCGGGTTTAAATCTCAAAGTTGCTGTGGTTTTAGGGGATGATTTAATCGCACAACAACAAAGCTATCGTGATGCCGATACCCATGAGATGTTTAGCGGCGAGGCAATGCCTCCCATGCTGGCCAGTATGAATGCTTATTTGGGCGGTATTCCGATTCGTGATGCCTTGGCGTTGGGTGCAGATATTGTGATTACGGGGCGCGTGGTTGACTCTGCGGTGGTATTAGGCCCCCTATTATATGAGTTTGGTTGGTCAGTAGACGATTACGACAAATTGGCACAAGGCTCGTTAGCAGGTCATATTATTGAGTGTGGCGCGCAATGTACGGGTGGTAACTTTACCGATTGGCAAGATGTGCCCGATTACGACAATATGGGCTTTCCTGTGGCGGAGTGTTTTGCCGATGGTTCATTTATCGTCAGTAAACCCGAAAAAACAGGTGGTTTAATTAATACCGCCACCATTCGTGAGCAGTTAATTTATGAAATTGGCGACCCTCAAGCCTATTTCTTACCTGATGTGGTGTGTGATTTTACCGAAGTTGCTGTTGAGCAAGTGGGCGAGAACTTAGTCAAAGTGAGCGGTGCTAAAGGTCGTGCGCCGACGGACACTTATAAAGTGTCAGCGACGTATATGGATGGTTATCGTCTGATTGTCAGCTTTGTCATTATTGGTATTGATGCTGTGGCTAAAGGCCAACGCGTGGCTGAGTCCATTTTTAGTAAAGTGAATAAGGTTTTGGCCAAACGTGGTGCGCCTGCGTTGATGTCCACCCATATCGAAATTGTCGGGAGCGAACACGCTTATGGCGCACACGCTCGCCCCGAAGCCAAACAATGCCGCGAAATTACCGTGCGGATGGTGGCTCGTTATCCTGTGCAAGAAGCGTTGTTATTTTTAGCCAGTGAAATTGCCCAAGCTTCTACAGGCATGGCGCCCGGTTTGGCGGGCATTATGGGTGGTCGTCCTAAACCTTCTCCAGTGGTGCGTTTGTTT
>JBKJUH010000384.1:0-6183 GCA_046590075.1 Agitococcus sp. | reverse complement strand
CTTCTGCATAGAGAGTTAAATAACTATCACTCGATTTATGGGCATAACTCAGCGAGCAAAAAAGCAAGCTCATCACCAACAGCAGTATTGTCTTCATCATTTAACTCCTGCCACACGCGGTGTAGCCGACAGATAAACGTCTTGGAGTTTGCTTTGTTTCAGCCATATTGTTAGCACCGCTAAGTCGGTATTTGATTGTGTCTGCTGCGCTAATTGCCAATAAATTTCCGCATCTTGTGGCTCACGTTGTTGTTGCCAATTAGCACGCGCTAAGGCTAATGCTTTGCTGGTGTTAGCTTGAACATGCCATTCAAATAGTGCTTCTTCACGCAAATGACTATTCTCTGCACGTTGACGTAAAGCGAGAAAACGTGCCGCCAAGGTTTGGGCAAGGGCATTAGCTTGTGGCGTTTTTAAGTTTTTTTCGGCAATCGCTAACCGTAATAACAAACCATCATGTTGTTGATAATTAACTAATAATTTTTTAACCTCTGCATCACGATTTTGTAATAACAACACATCGCTTATTGCCGCTAATGCCTCAGGGCTGGTTAAATCTAAACGACGATAATACTGTTCGGCATCGGCTAATTGACCGCGACGTACCGCTAAATCACCCATCGCCAAATAAAACCATGCTTGTTGGCTAGGCTCTAGGCTGTTTACTGAGCTCGACAATTGCTTCATTGTTGCTAAGGCTTTATCACTTTGACCATTTAAGCCGTCAACTTGTGCTTCACAAATAACCGATAACACTAAGGTTGATAAACTGCGTAAGCGTTGGCAACTACTACGCGCTTGGCTGTAATCGGCACGCACGAGATAAATCGAGGCTTGTAACAATAAGGCTTCAGAATGTTTAGGTTGATGTTGTAATACCTGAGCAATATCCATTAAGGCATTAGCAAATTGATGATTAAATTGCCGTATGCGTGCGCGCATTAACAATACATCATCGGGAGTGTTACGCTGAGTTAACCACGGATTTAATTGCGCTTCGGCATAACCTAAATAACGAGGGTCGCCTGTTTGTTGGGCGTGCGCTAATAAATTTTCTGCTTGTGCCAAGCGTTCGGTTAAGTCAGGTGTTGCGGTGTTCGTGGCAACGGGTACAAACAATTTTTCGGGTAAGGTTTCTAATACTTCTTGGGGATTGGTGGGAACACGGGGCGCAGCACACGCCCCTTGTTCTAAACCCATCGCCAAAAGCATTATGCACAAGACATAACGCATGGCTAACTCCTTAATTAACCACTACAGGCTCGCCATCTTCAGAACTAGCAACCACCACTGCGTCAATATCTACCGCTTCCACATTGTCAATACTGGTATTGGCTATTGTGGTTACTTGTTGAGTAAAGTTAGGCTGTGTTTGGGTAATGGGTGCAGCAACCACAGCATCATCATCATCGTCTTTGTTGTGACAGGCACTTAATGAGGTGACAGCCAAAACGACTAAGCAAAAACACATCGATTTGTTAGCAATCATGTCTATAACTCCTTAATGAGCAAGTGAACCTGCAATGGGGGCATTTAAGTACGGGAATACTTCAGCAAATTGGCTTGGGGCTTGTAATGCACCATCGGTAAAGTCAAGCGCAGCTGACGGGGCATCTGTTGGCACACAACCAATACTTAAAGAGCACAAACGACCCATTACTACACGCAAGGCAATATCAACAACATCATCACCTGGACGACGGCCATTCGGGAAACCAGCCGTATCGCCACCAATCACACCCATACGTTTTTGGTTAGCTTTTACGGTCACTGCTGTTTCCGTGTTCAAACGCAACATTTCTGACGGCACGACATTGAGTGGTTTGTTGATACCTGGCACACCCGTTAAAAATGCAGTCACTAAGTCATTACGCGGAAAGTTAGTTGGAGCTTTAACACCAGCCGCGGAAAACAAAATTTCAACTAATGCGGGGAGTGTTGGGTTAGTGACATACTCAGCAAATTGACCATCATTTTTAGGTTTGCTGGCATTAAATTTGTCTTTATCTTTTAAGCCAATCACCACTTCGTTGACTAAAGGCATACCTAACCGCGATACCTGTGTCCACGCACCACCTTCTTTAGAGGCTGAGTTCAGCTCGCTTTTAGGCGTTGGATTGAGCAAACGCGCTTGACGTAAGCTGGCTGTTGTCCATGCACCAATCACCGAGTCATTGACTTTTAAGCAACTGATAGGCACTTCTAAGGCCAATGAGGTGACGTTTTTATCAGAAAGCGTATTTAAGCCTTTATCTTCTGCCATTGCGTCAAATGCTGTTGCAGGGGCTTTGATGTTAATCAAGTCAAAGGTTTCACCCAAATTCACCGCAAACGGGTCTTGGCGTTGACCGACAAACACACGGCCTTTGGTCGCACAACCGGGAATAGTCATATTGTGAATAAAACTATTGGCATAAGCAGGATAGTTAGCAATCGACTTATTACCAATGTTATCGACAGGCTTAGTAAATGACGTAGCACCACTATCAGCCATCACTGCCATACGATTACCGCTGCGACGATTACCGCGCACAATATCAACGGTATAGCTTTCTTTGACGTTTAGGGCACTGGTATTGCCTGCGGAAATTGCGCCAATATTGGTTAAGGGTACAGAGACCATTTTACCACCGACAGGCACTTTTAAGTCTGCCAACTCATTTTTGAAGCGAAACTGAAAGGTTAAATCTTCCATCGCATCGCCATTGTTATCAATGTGAATCTCGTACAAGGCATTAGCGTCTAGGGCAAAATAATTCGGGCCACCATAGGCATCTTGTAGCGGTAAATAATTGGCAATAATGGTGACATAGCCCGCACGATTGGCTTCATAACTACGAAACATATATAAATCGGTGGCATCTACTTTCGGTGATTTGGTAATTGATGGGGCTTCACGATGGCTAGAGGCCGTGGCGGTTCCCGCTTGTAGGGTCATCAGAGCCGCAGCTAATGCGGTTAATGTTAAACGGCGAATGGGTGTAGTTTTCATGTTTTTTCTCACGATAGGTAAACAGACTTTCATCCAAAAAAGTCTTGTACCTAAATATACGCAGAGAAAATGGGATTGGATGCAAAAATAAAAAAGAATTTTGCATCCAGTTAGTAACAGTCTGCGTATAGGATAAGAGTTTCCATAACATTCAGGGATATTTTGATGACCAAGCCACGTTTGACCTTACTTGCCATGAGTATTTTAAGTACGAATATTGCCATAGCTGGCGGCATTCCTACACTCCAGACGATTGAAGTCAGCACCAGTGCCGATAACTTATTAGGCGAAGCTAATACCGCCACGCAAGGCATTGTGACGGCAGAGCAATTAAGCACACGCCCGTTATTACGTCCTGCCGAAGTCTTAGAAATTGTGCCTGGCCTCATCGTGACGCAGCACAGTGGCGACGGCAAAGCCAACCAATATTTTTTACGTGGCTTTAATTTAGACCACGGCACTGACTTTGCCACCAGTGTTGCAGGTATGCCTGTAAATATGCCCACACATGGCCATGGACAAGGTTATTCTGACCTCAATTTTATGATTCCTGAGTTAGTGGAAACGGTTCAATACCGTAAAGGCTCTTATGCCGCTGAAGATGGTGATTTTGCCAGTGCAGGTGCGGCAGATATTCATTATTTTTGGCACTTACCCAACAACATTGCCGAATTAACCATCGGTGAACATGAATATTATCGGGGTTTAGTCGCTGCTTCTAGAGCATTAGCTAATGACCGCTCTTTGTTATACGCCCTTGAATGGCATGGTAATAATGGCCCGTGGCAATTAGAGGAAGACTTAAACAAACGTAATGGCGTGTTGCGCTTTAATCAAGGTAATACTAACAATGGCTGGAATATCACGGCTATGGCCTATGATGCCCAATGGCAAGCCACCGACCAAGTGCCTTTACACAGTATTGAACAAGGGCAAATTAGTCGTTTTGGCTCATTAGATAGCAGTGATGGTGGCGATAGCAGCCGTTACAGCCTGTCATGGGCGTTGCAGCAACACAATGGCGAAGGTCAATATCGCGCCAATGCCTATATCATTGATTATCAGCTTAATTTATTTTCTAACTTCACCTATTTTTTAACTGACCCGATAAATGGCGACCAGTTTCATCAACAAGACCAACGTCGTGTCTATGGTTTTGATAATCAAAAAACGTGGTTTCATCAACTGGGCGCGTTTAACAGCGAAAGCAGCTTAGGTTTAGAAGCGCGTTATGATGATATTGGTAGCGTCAACCTCTCTTTAACCAAGCAGCGCCAATTATTAACCACCATCCGTCAAGACAGTGTTAAGCAAAGTTTGATAGGTTTATATGGACAAAATCAAACCCAATGGCAGCAAAAATTTCGCAGTATTGTTGGTTTACGCGCCGACATGTATCACGCGGATGTGACTGCCAATTTAGCAGTCAATAGCGGCTCACATCAAGACCATATCATCAGTCCCAAACTCAGTTTGATTTTTGGCCCTTGGCAACAAACGGAATATTACGCCAATTATGGTTATGGCTTTCATAGTAATGATGCCCGTGGCACAACCACCCACATTAACCCTGACCCGCGTGACGCGAATTATTTAATGGCCACAGACACTGTACCCGCCCTAGTACGCACCAAAGGCGGTGAACTCGGTATTCGTTCGGCAGCTTTTGTGGACGGTTTACAAAGCACCTTAGCGTTATGGCAATTAGACAGTGACTCAGAATTAGTTTTTGTCGGCGATGCAGGTACAACCGAAGCCAACCGTCCTAGCCACCGTTATGGCTTAGAAGTGACGAATTATTACCACCCCAATAACTGGCTAACGATAGATGCCGATGTCGCTTTATCCAAAGCCAAATTCCGTGATCAAGCCCCCGAAGGTAATTATATTGTCGGTGCTATCGACCAAACTGCATCACTGGGTTTAGCGGTCAATCACTGGCGACAATGGTCGGCTGGCTTACGCTTGCGTTATTTAGGCAGTCGGCCATTAATTGAAGATAATAGTGTTCGCTCCTCATCTTCGGCCTTAACTAATGCTAAAATTAGCTATCACTGGTCGCCAATGTGGCAAAGCAGCCTAGAAGTATTGAATGTGTTTGATAAAAGCGTAAATGATATTGACTACTTTTATAGCTCTTGTAGCGCAGCCGACAGCAGCGACAGCCGTTGTGACCCTAATAACCCCCTGCGTGAAGGCATTGAAGACAAACATATTCACCCTGCCGAACCGCGTACCTTGCGCCTAAGTTTGCGTGGTACTTGGTAACATGAACGCAGTAGCCCAATCGACGGATTTACGCCAACCCTTGTTATGGTCGTTGGCGGTACATGTGGCTATCTTATTAGCGATTGGGCTATCAACTTTTGCCGCTCCTGCTGTAGCACCTGCACCCAAAATACTCACCATTGCATTACATCATCAAGCTCATCAACAAATTGCCCCCACATCGGCAGTTGCCAAGTCCATGCCAACGCCTATCAAGCCTGTTATTACGCCTAAGCAACCAACCAAACAACCCACAGCAACAGCAACAGCAACAGCCGTCACCAGCCATGCTGCCATCACTAAAACTGAGTCAATCGACAACCATCAACCGTCTATAACGGCTACAACAATACCTGCGGCCAACATACAAGCCCCTTCCGAGCCTCAAACAACCGTCAACTCTGCGTCCGAATCAATAACCACCGCTAGCAAAACAACCAGCAACACCACAACTATTGCCGACGAACAGCCCCCACAATTTGATGCCGCCTATTTAAACAATCCTCAACCTGCCTACCCTCTGTTTGCAAAAAAACGACAACAGCAAGGCCAAGTCATGCTAAAAGTAAGGGTATCACCCGAAGGTAAAGCGGAAGTAGTTGAACTGGCGCAAAGCTCAGGCTTTAGTTTATTGGATGATGCTGCCCAACAAACCGTCAGTAAATGGCGTTTTGTGCCTGCTCGCCGCGACAATACTGTTATTAGTGCGTGGGTGATTGTGCCCGTCTTGTTTAAGATTATTTAACCTGAGTTCGGGATAAGTAAACTGTAAGTTGTTGTCTCTACTTGTTTTTCCCTCACCCCAGCTCTCTCCCTATTAAGGGAGAGAGTTAGAGAGGGTGAATTGACGGTTTAAGCACAAATATATGCCCACAAGAGAGAACTGATGAACTTAGCTAAATCTGCCGTCAAACTACTCCTCA
>JBKJUH010000309.1:0-5079 GCA_046590075.1 Agitococcus sp. | reverse complement strand
TAAAACGAAACCATACATACACTTACTTAGCTTCTGTCTTTGAGCTTTTGATAAACGGCATCGTTTTCGCGCTTACCGACCGCCAACACCAGAACGATAATTTCCGTATCATTCACTTCGTAGGCCATTCTATAACCTAATGACCGTAATTTAATTTTATAGACTTCGTCATAGCCTCTAAGTTTATCTGTTTGTACTTTGGGGTTTTCTAAACGCTCGCGGAGTTTTTTCTGAAACTGACTTTTAATTGACGGTGCTAATTTCTCCCATTCTTTTAATGCTGCGGGAATAAATTTAAGCTTATAAGTCATCGATAGAAACCTCTACTGCTTGGCCTTTATCTTTCAGTCGGGCATCAACCAATTGGCCAAGTTCATAATCTTCCATTTGTGCCATTAACCCTTCATAGGTTTCGGCAGAAAGAAGGTAAGCGGCTGGCTTGTTGTGATTAAGAATAGCAATAGGCGCGCCTCCTGCATCTTGCAGAATGGCCGATGGATTTTTTTTTAATTCGGAAATGCTGACGGAATATCCTGCAAGAATTTGACGCATAATACACCTAAATAACCCACTAAATTTAGAGCTTACTTTAGGTCATTTATGGATAATATGCCAGTATTTGTAGGATAGATTGAGCCGCGTAAATCATTTTTGAGTTTTTAACTCGATGAATGGCAAAGCTGGAACAAGTCCCAGCTTATGAAAAGAAAACTCTTAATTAGGCTCTGCTGATATTTTAGTATTTCGTTGTTTTTATGCCGAAAAATATAAAATCTCAAGTGACATCTACTCAAATATGGACTTCGACTCCGCTCAGCCAACACAACTAAGGACTTACGCATCGCTCCGCGATTAGCGCATTTTGTGAACATAAGGCCGCCTAAAGCGGCTGAAATGCGAACAAATAAGCGATAACCGCGTAAGTCCTAAACTAGCCCCTGAGCGGAGTCGAAGGGACGTTTATACAAACCTCAACACGCCCTAGCATGCCAATACCTGTGCCAATTTAATATACAGCGGTATGCCCAACACAATATTAAACGGAAAGACAATTGCCAAAGCAATGGTAATCGATAAAGCAGGATTGGCCTCTGGCACAGCAATACGCATAGCCGTAGGTGCAGCAATATAACTGGCACTCGCGGCTAAAGTCGCAATCACCGCCACACCGCCGACGGACAAACCGAGCAGCACTCCCACACTCGCACCTAATATCGCAAGCATCGGCGGCACACCCACCCCAATCAGTAAAACACGCCAATTTAATGCGCCACTTTCTTTTAATTTACTACCGACAATTAGCCCCAACTCCATTAAAAAGAAAGCCAACAAACCCTTAAAGGGATCAATAAATACCATTTTAATCGGCGCAATGCCTTTTTCACCAGCAATCGCCCCAATAATTAAGCCACCCACTAGCAACAATACGCTTTTGCCAAACAGCACATCATGGAATAACACACGCCATGACACAGGCACAGCACTGCTCGCACGCTGATGCGGCTCTTTCGTCATCAATTTAGCCAGTAACACCCCTGCTATTAGCCCCGGTGCTTCCATAACTGCTACCCATAATGGCGCGTGAGACTCTACAGCAATACCATTGGCAGCCAACTGCCCCATGACAATGGCAAAAGTCACCACACTCACCGAGCCAAAATGCGCGCCTAATGCACTGCTATCCACCGCAGAAAGCTTTAAGACTCTAAACAAAGGATATAATAAAATAGGGATTAAAAATCCCAGCAACATCAATAAGATAACTTCGGGAATCAGAGCCAAAATGGGCTGTTTGGAGATTTCTAAACCGCCTTTTAAGCCGATGGCAAGTAATAAATAAATGGATAAGGTTTGATAGAGCTGGTCGGGAAGTTTTAAGTCAGAATTGACTAAACGGGCAAAAACACCCAGTAAAAAGAAGCAGATAACGACATCAAACATGACCTTCTCACTGTAGTTGAGTAAGGCAATTTAGCATATACTTGGTTAAAACACGTCTTGTTTTGCTATTTTTTAGGTTTTTAGGCACACATGCCGAATACGATAATATTGACGTGGAGACCGTGAATGATTATTAAACCTATTCGTAATGATGATGATTTAACGGCTGCTTTTGTCCGTTTAGAGTCTATTTTCCAAGCGCAAGAAGGCACGCCTGAAGGCGACGAAATGGAAGTTTTAGTCACGCTGATTGAAGCTTATGAAAACAAATATTACCCAATCTCGTTGCCTGACCCTATCGAAGCGATTAAATTCCGAATGCAACAGCAAAGGCTGACAGCCAAAGACTTAGAACCCTATATTGGCGCGAGTGGGCGAGTGTCTGAGGTGTTAAATCGTAAACGAGGCTTAAGTTTACGTATGATGAAACGCTTACATGAAGGCCTAAATATTCCTTATGAAAGCCTGATGATGGGTATTTAATCGCAAGCTGGGACAAGTCCCAGCCTTTTACGCTATCAATACGACTACAACCCAGCCGCCAACTCCGCCCCTTCCCTTATCGCTCGTTTGGCATCTAATTCACTCGCTAACGATGCGCCCCCAATTAAATGATATTTGGCTTTCGTTTTTTGACCTTCGGAGGGCATTAACTCGCGTAAGGAGTCTTGGCCTGCACAAATCACAACATTATCGACCGCCAACAACTGCTCTTTGCCGTTAATAGCAATTAACAAACCGTCATCGTTAATCTCGCGGTATTCCACGCCTGACATCATCACCACCTCATTTTTTTGCAACGCCGCACGATGCACCCAACCCGATGTTTTACCCAAACCTGCGCCTACTTTGCTGTCTTTACGTTGTAACAAATAAATTTGACGCAATGGTTTATGAAGTTTTGGCTCTATCAAACCACCCGCTTCGGTCGCTTGCACATCCACGCCCCACTCGTCATACCACGTTTGCAACGATAACGGCAAAGGAATAGCAGGGTCATGTAATAAATACTCGCTCAAGTCAAAACCAATACCACCCGCACCAATCACCGCCACACGCTGACCTACAGGCTTTTTGTCACGCAAAACATCAATATACGACAATACTTTGGCATGATTAATGCCTTTAATCGGTGGTTTACGCGGCGCAATGCCTGTTGCCACAATCACTTCATCAAAACCCTCCGCTTCTAATTGTTCGGGAGTCACGCGCTGATTGAGTTTTAGCGTCACACCTTTCAGCTCAATTTGCCGACCAAAATAGCGAATAGTCTCCGCAAACTCTTCTTTGCCCGGAATTTGCTTGGCGATATTAAACTGACCGCCAATTTCGGCACTGGCATCAAACAAGGTAACTAAATGGCCACGCTCAGCAGCCACGGTTGCCGCCGACAAACCTGCTGGCCCTGCGCCAACCACGGCAATACGTTTGGGTTTAGCTGTTTTGACATACACTAATTCGGTTTCGTAACAGGCACGCGGATTGACCAAACAAGAGACGCGTTTATTTTGAAAACCATGATCCAAACAGGCTTGATTACAGGCAATACAGGTATTAATTTCATCGGCACGATTACTGGCGGCTTTATTCACCCATTCCGAATCCGCTAAAAATGGCCGTGCCATTTGCACCATATCGGCATCACCACGCGCCAAAATGGCTTCGGCAGTATCGGGCATATTGATACGGTTTGAGGCGATGACAGGAATGGTTAATTCTTTTTTAATACGGGCGGTAACATCGGCAAATGCCGCACGCGGAACAGAAGTGACAATGGTAGGTACTCGCGCTTCATGCCAACCAATGCCTGTATTGAGTAACGTGACACCTGCTTGCTCTAAGGCTTTAGCAACCGTGACCACTTCTTCCCACGTATTACCACCTTCTACCAAATCTAATAACGACAATCGATAGCAAAGAATAAACTTCTCACCGACAACTTTACGAATACGTTTCACCACCTCGATGGGAAAACGCATACGATTCTCGATAGAACCGCCCCATTTATCCTCTCGATGATTAACCCGCGCACATAAAAACTGGTTGAGCAAATAACCTTCACTGCCCATCACTTCCACACCATCGTAACCCGCCAGTTTGGCTAAGCGCGCACAACGTCCATAGGCGGCAATGGTTCGAGAAATACGCGCTTCCGACATTTCACGCGGTTTAAACATAGAAATAGGCGATTTAACCGCAGACGCAGAAACAACAAAAGGATGATAACCGTAACGCCCTGCATGCAGAATTTGCATGAGGATTTTGCCGCCTTCTTTATGCACCGCATGGGTGACTAAACGATGATTCACAGCATCGGTAATACGATTCATTGAGCCGCCAAAAGGCAACAACCAACCTTCACGATTGGGCGAAATGCCACCCGTGACAATTAAACCGACACCGCCTTTAGCACGCTCACCAAAATAGGCGGCCAACTTGGGGTAATTATAAAAACGGTCTTCTAAACCTGTGTGCATCGACCCCATCACCACGCGATTACGCAGTTGGGTAAAACCTAAATCTAAGGGTTGCATCAAATGCGGATAATGGGCGTTCATCGTTTATTATTACCTTCGCTAACAATGGGGGAACTTTACACCAGAGCATAATCTTTTTTCAGCAGCAACAGTTAAAGTGTACATTGTAAACATTAAAGATTCTATTGGCTGAAAGTGCCTTTAGGCAATGCTTTTAATGTCAATTGTCGAGTTTTTAGATTAAGTCGCTACCCTTTAATCGTGCTTATGCTTATAATGTTCGCCCACCGCGAGCGGGCCTGTAGCTCAGTTGGTTAGAGCAGAGGACTCATAATCCTTTGGTCTTCGGTTCAAGTCCGAACAGGCCCACCATATAAATCAAAGGCTTACATTTCTGTAAGCCTTTTTTATTTCTACGGGGTTACACTGGGGTTACGTATATTGAATTTACAAACCAAGATACAACCCAACTACCGCAATGCGATGGCACTTCTAAATTTCGATACGCCTGCTTTACTCAGCTGAACTGTACTGCCGTAAATTAGCTAAAGCACGCAACTTGCCCTCATTCGTTCTCGGCCCCGTTGATAAGCCGCCATGACATCGACAACGACCATTCTTCAAGGCTTTAGCGCGGCATGGTTTACCTGAGCTTTTACAT
>JBKJUH010000142.1:0-2698 GCA_046590075.1 Agitococcus sp. | reverse complement strand
CCTACTGATAGACGACGTTAAGGGCTATCATCAGACTTTTTGGCGCTTGCTGTGGAGTTGTCAGCGGCAGGAGGCCAAAAAAAGTCTTTAGGGTGATGGCGCAAATGTTGCCAAAGTAAACAAAGTAAAGGCCGCCATTGCGCAAAACGTACGCCTCGTGCTTTTAAAGCAACAAATAATGCCAAGCTAAAACTCACCATTAAATTGGTGACACCAATCAAAAATATGCCAAGGGCTGTTACTAAATAAGTTTGCCACGCTAATTGATGTTCAAAGGCAACGATGGCATAAGCAAAATTAGCCGCAGAAAAGGCAATATGCCGAATATCAATGGGCAGCCCTAAAACAAAACCGATAGCCCCGATACTGCCAAGCATCAAGCCAAAGTAAAAACTCCCCGCTAAAGCACCTAAGTTGTTTTCAATATACTGGGTCAATGTCAGTAGGCGCGCCTCGCCCAACAGTCGTATGAGCTTTGGACGTTGCCGCAAGCGTTCACCAATTCGATGATAAACGGCTTTATTGTCGTAATAACCTGAAATTAATCCTGCCAAAAATAAACAGACACCGGCAATGGCCGCGTAAAACAGGGCGAGACTGGTAAAAGGATTTAAGTCATGTAACATCAACGCGGCTTCTGTTGTATCAATGACATGCTCGCCCTTGACGTTATGCCAACCCCAACTGACAATATAAGCAATAGGAAAAGCAACAGAAATATTACCAACAATGGCAATAAACTGACTGCGAATGGTATTGACCGTTAATTCAGATAATGCAGTCAAGTTTTGAGTGTTTTTATGATGTGCATATTCAATGGTAGCGGCCATATTGGCTGCGGTCATGGCGGGTTGTTTAGTGGCAACCGTAAAGTGTAATAGGTGAATGAGCATAAAACCGAATGAGTAATTCAAGCTATAAAAAAACGCTTGCACAAAGGGTGCTAATTTAAAAGTATGGATCAGAATTTTTAACAACGCCATCAACGGAATAATCAAACCCGCACCCATTGCCGATTTTAGCAACAGTAAAAATCCTGCTTTATCGGTAGTGACATAATGTTCACCAGTTTTACTGGCGTTATCGGTAATTTGCCGTGACAGGAGCTGAATATTTTGACCGCATAATTTACGAATGCTGAGTTGGGTATTTTCTGCTTCCACCAGATCAATCATGAGTTCCAAAATAGTGTCGCGCTGTACGCTATAGCGGTCACTAACAATGAATAACAGTTGATGTAGACGGGCAATATGTTGTTCTAGTCGTTGTAATAAATAGGTTAAATCAACGGTAATGCCGTTAGTTTTGGCATTTTTACGAATTTTTTCTACTATTTCCGAACATTGAGCTAATAAAACACACAGGTGTTGGTCGTCTATGGCGGAACTGGTACCCTCTAAAAAGCATTTATAGGCCTCAATAAAATCAGTAGCCTCGCGATTTTGTGCTAAAAATGGCGAGTCATAGTCTTCAATCGTCGGGTGATTGCCGACTAACTCAGGCTCTAAGCCCATGGCCGTAATGCGGTAAGAAATAACAAGAATGGCATCTAAAAGCTCACGGATGCTTTTTTGTTGATGAATAACAAACTCTGGGGTGTTATTGGTGGCAAATAATAAATCAAAACACTCTTGAAGATGATTTGGTTCTAAGGATTTTAGCCAAAGATAATCATCTTGCTGGGTGAAAATTTGTCCGAACACATCTTTGAACTGAGTCGGATTCATGGCGGGAGGAAGAATCTTCCACGACAGCCGTAGACTTAAAGACTTAGCAAAGCCGTCACTCGTCAAAATGCCCATGTCGGTATATAAATGCACCTGCTTATAATGCGCCAATAACGTCAGTAAATATTTTTTTAATGCTTCAGCCCACTCACTATTTTTGCTCAGTAAATGATTGAGTGCTAACAGTTTTTGATTGGCTTCATCACTGGCTGTGGCTGTGGCTGTTTTTGGACGTAAATGAGCGATGAGGCGTTGTAAATAATTTAATTGAGTCAGATTGGACTCATTGATGAGTTCGGATAATATACGTTCCATGAGGAAAAGGCAGTCAGTTAACAGTGAAGGACAGCTTGTCTTGCAGTGCTATGCTTTGTCTGTACGGTCAATGTTGTTAGGGCAACACCATTTGTAAGCTTGTGTAAGAAAAGAGTAGGGGCGCGACGCTCGCGCCCCACAGACAACAGGGCGCAAGCGTTGCGCCCCTACCACCAAATACATTTTTTGTAGGGGTAAACCTTGTGGTTGCCCTAAATTCAGGTAAACACATGGGTTTACCCCTACAAAACGCAATTATGCTGCCAAAGCCAATACTAATTGGCTGGAATTTAACCCAATAAATCTGTGTAGATACCTAAGCTGCTGACATAAGTACTAGCGCATAAGTTTTCCAGTATCTACCGTTCGCACTGAGCCTGTCGAAGTGCCTTATAGTAAGTGGTTCGATACTTCGGCAAAGCTTAGTATCACCACGACTGGAGAATATAAAGAAACTTTCGCATTGGTACTTAGAATAGACATTAACTGACTCGACTCAAGGCTAACTTGGCGACACCAATCATCGCCTCTTTATAGATAGAGTCGGGTAAAGGTGCGAGGGCTGCAATTGCTAAGTCAGATTCCTCAATAGCACGTTGCTGACAATATTCAAGTGCGCCCGTTTCTTGCACTAATTGAATAATGCGTGTTAAGTG
>JBKJUH010000182.1:0-7772 GCA_046590075.1 Agitococcus sp. | reverse complement strand
GCCCTAATGCTAAAAAATGTTGTAATAACTGAGCGCCCACCAGTTTGTCATAAACCAGTGAAATGTCTGTTTTGCTCAAGAGAAGAGAGTACCAACGAAATACACACATAATGTGCGTAAACTTGCGTATGGCAACCCCGCTGTCGTAGAACAATGTTCCTTAGACCGGTAGCTTTGCGTCCCCGCTTTTCAGTCGGGTATGCCTTTTTCATCCATTTTTGATGTGATCACTATCACATTTAGCTTATCAACTTTACCGCTGTTTTTGCTTTGTAAAGCCAACGAGTTCACAATACCAACATTACAAATGTAGTACAAGTCACATTTTTACGTTAATGACAAATGGTATTTTTTGGCCGATGAAAGTTCAAAAAAGCTTTTAACGCCCGTCCATTTAGAGAGCTGAAGCAGTTAGGTTGACGGCTGTTTTGTGGTTTTTTTGGGTAAACCCATGTGTCTGCCCTGAGTTTAGGACAGACACATGGGTCTGCCCCAAAAAAAATGTATTTGGTGGTAGGGGCGCAACGCTTGCGCCCTGTTTTGCTTATCGGGCGCGAGCACGCCCCTACGTGGAACTCTATACATCGTTATACATCGTTAAAAAGATGTGTGCATACGCTAGGCCCTGTGGGAGAGGGAGAAAAACGACTTCAACTATTAACGACGACATAGCGGCAAATAAGCGATAACCGCGTAAGTCCTAAAATGACAAAAAGTGACACTAAAGGTCTTAAAAAGTCCTTTAGTGTCGTCTTAGAACAGTAACAAAATCTTCCAAAAAACCAACTGGTCAAGCTAAAAGTGCCGACTGTCGTTATCGTCTTGAGTCCTCGCCATTGGCTATCTACTATCAAAACATAGGTTTTGCACTTATCCCTCTAGGGCGTTCTGTTATGTATAAAAACAAAGGTTTTACGCTGGCTGAGTTAATGATAACGCTGGTCATTGCGGCTATTTTAACAGCAATGGCGGTACCAGCGAGCCGTACTTTGCAAGCAAAAATGCGCGTAAATTCGGCAACCGAAAGCCTAGTCAGTATGTTGAAAGTTGGCCGTGCTGAGGCCTTGACGGCTCGTCGTCACACGACAGTAACGTCCAAAAATGTATCTCCGCCGACCAATAATAATTGGGGGGGGAGTGGGTGGACGGTGACTGAGCTGCAAAATGCCGTCGCAGTGAGTATCTCTGAGCAAAATGCACTGCCAGCAACGACGACAATACAAAGTATCCCTACGTTGGCTGCTTTCCGTTTTGAAGGGGTGACGGGGGTAGTGCAAAATGCCAATGGTACGGCGTTGGCTGCTGGCGTGCTTACTTTTCGAGTGTGCGATACGGGGATTAATTCGGAAGTTGGGAAAGATGTTCAAATTAACCAGTTTGGCCGCATGTTTGTTCGTGCCCATGCTAGTGCTGCCGTTTGTAATACGTGAGGAATTATGATGAACCACGATTGGAGTCGTCAACAGCAAAAAGGCGTAGGAATGACCGAGATTCTTGTGGCGATGGTGCTGTTGGGTATTGGCGTGATAGGGTTTGCAGGGCTACAAGTACGGGCATTAGGTGCGAGTAATGGCTCGTCTTTTCGTATGCAAGCAATGGCAGTAGCGGCTGATCTTTCCGAGCGTATTCGTGCCAATCGCAGTACGGCCGCGCTAGCTGTTTATAGGCCTGCTACACCAAGCACTTGGGTGGTTAGTTCTGCTAATTTGACGGCTTGTGAAGGCGCGTCAGCCTCGTGCACACCTGCGGTAATGGCGGCCTATGATATGTCAAATATTGCCGCATTGGCAGCGGCAACGTTGCCGAATGGGCGAGTGAGTATGCGTGTGTGTGAGGGGCGAACCAATAGTTGTATTTATGTCTCTTGGAACGATACCACCCCCACAGTAGGATCGGTGGCACCTCACTGCGTCACCACCGCAGGGCTGTATGTCACTGCGGTGTCGCCTAGTGCTACAGACTGTATTATCTCGGAGATTTGACCAATGAGCATCACCCACAAAAAGACAAATGCAGGGTTTACTCTCATTGAGTTAATGATTTCCATTACCCTTGGCTTGTTATTATCGGTTGCCGCCGTTCAATTGTTTATTACGGGGTTATCAAGTTTTAACTTACAGCGTGGACTGGGTGATGTGACAGAGAACGGGCGTTTTGTCATGGACTATATCAGCCGTGACGTGCGTGCCACCCAATATGCTACATCTACCAGTGCCGCCCTAGCAACCGATAGTGCCGTGGTGGCAGTTGCAGCCGACTTGCCAGGTGGTACAACCGCGTACAGCACCAGTGACGACATTACCACGCTGGGCGTGGGAAGTAGTGATCAATTGGTGGTGCGTACATGGGTGCCTCTTGGGGTAAACAATAAGCGCGATTGTGAAGGTAATATTGTTCCTCCAGAAAACTATGCTGTGTCTCGTTATTTTGTCCGTGCCGATGCGGCAGCCAATACATCGGCAGCTTTAGCCTGTGATGGTGGCTATTATTCACCGACTGCCGCTTCAGTCACAAACTTTAAAGATGATGGTGTCGTGTTGTTATCTTCGGTAGATAGTTTTCAGGTGATGTATGGCGTAGCCATAGCCCCCGTGACTTCCCCTGCCACGCCTATTAGGTATGTCAATTTTACGGACTATTTAGCGATGGTTCCTCAGCCAGTTATTGTGTCGTTGAGAATGGGGGCGTTGGTTCGCTCGGTCGATAGTATTTCCACATCGGCCTTAACGACTGCCGATATGAAAGTGGTGGATAAAGTGATTACCGCATCTCAAGTGCCCTCGAATGCCCGTAATTATGTTCGCCGTGTTTACTCCAGCACGATTGTGCTGCGTAATGCGATGTGAGGAGTAAATAATAATGTTACATCAGCAAGCAACAATATCGGCTAAACAACAGGGTGCCACTCTGATTATGGTGCTGATTATATTAGTTGCCGTCAGTGTGTTAGGTATAACCGCCATGAAAATGGGTTTAACAGGTTTAACATTAGCAACGAATAGTCAAATTAGTAATTTGTTGTTTCAAGCGGCCGACAAGGGCATGTTAGATATGGAAACGGCCATTAAAGGCCCAACAGGTGATGCAAGCACAGCGATGGCTGTTGGCGGTATTGTCGGTTTGGGAGGTGATACCGCGCATTGTGTGGCTGCGCGCGCGGGACCCGATGTGAAAAGTGGGTTTACCACAGGTGCCTGTCAAACGACGGCAACAGATAACTATTTAAGCTCACGGCAAATTAACATGGTGCAAGTCAATAATATCCGTAGCTCATTTGGCGGACTTGATGGAAATGCGATTACCACAGGATTGCAGATGGGAACAGGCAAAACGGGGTTGGCAGCAGAAAAATTAGTCGTCACCTCAACCAGTGTCATGGTGGGCGTGGGGGCAGCAGAAGCAACCACGATTAATAATTGTATGCTACGACCGAGCGATGACGCTCAAGATGCCGCGGTTACCACGATTACCGACTGCCTAACCGACAGTGGTGCTATTTTTACCACCCATCAAGACGAATACAGTCTTGGTTATAGTTTTTAGATGCGCTCCAATATTGAGTGAGGTGTAACATGAATAAAGACAACAATAGACACAGTACTGGCTGTGAGTTTAAGCGTCACAGTTTGGCAACTGCCATCGCAGGCGTTTATTTGAGTTTGGCACTAGTACCTGTGTATGCTAGCGATACAGAAGTCTATGTGCAAACAACCAGTACCAGTACCAGCGCGGCATCACCAGCATTGATGTTTATGATTGATGGCACGTCCCGAATGAAGCGTTGTCTGGCAACGGACGATGATTGTACGTCACCTAATCGACGCATTGATGCCCTTTTTGAAGGGCTGACAACGGCCTTGAAGGGCGATGCTAACGCCAACCCAGCCATTTTGCCAGCACCAGGCTACTTAAAAGTGGGTTTTGGGAGTAACGGGTATGACGGCCAAAACGTGCCACCGTGGATACGTTATCCTGCCCGTCCTTTAGATGCGTTTATTGGTATCAATCCTGATGGCGTATTGACCTCTCCTGTAGCCCAAGGGGCGGATGATGCGGTGTTGTCCACGCCGAATAATATCACGGCTGACTTAAATATCAGTAATCCTTCTGCGCCGATTGGTTTGCGTTTTGACCGATTGTTGGTGCCAAAAGGGGCAACCGTTACCAGTGCCAAAATTGTCTTAACCAAAAAATCTGGGACATTGTCGGCCAGCAATCAAGTCACCCTAGCACTAGAAAATAGCACCGATGCGCTGGATTTTTCGACATCGACAGTGCGCACCTATCAGCCAGACAGTGTCGTAACGCCTGTTATTGATAGCACCACTTATAGCATTGATGTGACCAGTAGTATTAACGCCTTGGTTAATGACAGTACGTGGTGTGGTGGTAATGCCGCGGCATTTAAGCTCACCAGCAATGCGGTTGGAACGGTAACGGTGCATCGTTTTGAGAGTGCAACGACCGCCAATAACTTAGATTATGTACCACAACTGTTAGTGACTTTTTCAGTTA
Organism: Agitococcus sp.; assembly: GCA_046590075.1. Lineage (GTDB taxonomy): Bacteria > Pseudomonadota > Gammaproteobacteria > Pseudomonadales > Moraxellaceae > Agitococcus. The sequence continues at coordinate 3,257 of JBKJUH010000182.1, read as the reverse complement.
GTCCCACCAAAGCAGATAGTTGTACGGTCGCGTCTAAAACTGCACTTTTTGAGCTAGTACCCATAGGGGATAGCACACAGGCATCAATTAACGATGTGGAGTGGGTCGAAGGTTCAATTGACACCAAACCTGCGGCCAACGTGTTGTCGTTTAATACCATTACCCAAACGACCAATACCGTTCCGTCTGGCACCAGTACCACCACCACAGGTTCGGATGTTAAAACATCTCTGACGACCAGTTGTTACTCCAGTGCGGGTGCTGCAGCAACAGCTAATGATAAAGGCACGTTGAGTTGCCCTACCAACACCAGCACAACTACCTATGGCACCTGTACTTATACATGGAATACACCCACAAGTGCTTGTGCGGGCGGCAAGAAAAAATACACGGCTAAACAAACGGTTCCCTTTACCACCGTTACGCCTGGAACAACAACAACCTACGTCTATACCAAAGCAGCGGTGGGCTTACGTTTCCCTAATGTCACTATTGCCAAAGACGCAAATATCACCTCGGCAATATTGACCATTAAGCCCAATCAAAATGCCACACAGCCAACCAATGTTGTCGCTTTTTTACCTGACTCGGGTAATATGCCTAAGTTTTGCGAGTCCACTACTGCTTGTACGGCAACTCCCGCACCTACCGCTGCCAATTTACCTGCAGGTTCACCAGGTCTCAGCTCTAAAGTGGTTAAAACGGTGACCACGGCTGACCCAACATTTAACGTAAAAGACTTAATTCAGGTAGTGGTAGGGCAAACAAACTGGGCATCAGGTAATGCACTGGCGTTACGCTTAAGAAGTGATGCCACAGTCGACCCCACCAGCGCGACAAACCCAACGGATGGTATTAATGCCATTGCCAGTGACCAAACCGCTGTTCGCAGTAATTGGCCGACACTTTCAGTCACTTGGGATGAAAAAATAACCGATTTGTCGGGGCTAAAAACGGTACGCCAAGATATTCTTGACGAACTTGCCAAAATGAAAGCCGAGACAGATGGCGCACTAAGGTCAGGTAAATCACCATTAGGTAATTCTATTATAGAAGGTGCGCGTTATTTAATGGGGTTAACCCCCACACCGGGTGCACAGTACGCTGCTGCCGCCTACGACCCTGATACCCTAAAATATATTAGCCCAATCACCGCATCAGCGGATACCGCCTGTGGTGGTAATACTGTGTTTGTCCTTTCTGACGGCCATCCTGATACAAATGCGGGCACGAATAACGCTACATCGGATTTAGACTCACATTTAGCCTGTACCGATTTTGCCACCGATACCGCGGGTTCAGGAACTAGTAATTTGCAATATAAGTGTTTAATGACCGTTGCCAACTACTTGCAAAATAACTCACCCAATGCGCCCAATACGCCAGGTACTATACATTACCGTAACCCACTGAATACTAAAATTAAAGTAGTGGCCGCCCAGTTTGGGCCGATATTCCCAGAAGGTTATATCCCACAAAACAACAACGAACAACAAAGCATGTACGATGCAGATAACCTTGAAAAATTAGCCGTAAAATACGGGGGTGGCGAGTATTATCCTGCATCAACTAAGGCATCATTGGTTGACGCATTTTTAAAGGTAGTTAATAAAATGCGTAATGATGGTAACGCCATTGCTGCGCCTGGTGTGGCCGTTAACCAATTAAACCGTCTTAATCACTTAGACCAGTTGTATTATGCGGTGTTTGAGCCAAAACGTGGTGCCTATCATTGGGAAGGTAACTTAAAACGCTATCAAATAAGTGGTACAGGGGCGACTATTCAAGACGCACACAAACCTCCACGAGATGCCGTTGATGTCACGACAGGGTTTTTCTTAAAAGATGCCAAAAGCTTTTGGAGTGTAGCGGATGATGGCGATTTGGCAATTGAAGGCGGTGCCGCGAGTGTCTTGCCCTTACCTGCTAGCCGCACCATGTACACCTACAGTGGCTCAGACAGCGACAAAGATGTGTTGCTGACAACCATTCCTACCAACTTTGCCGCTAACACCGCGTTTAATACATGGGCTAAAGGCCAAATAGCATTGACTGACGATGCGTCGAGTAATAAATATGTCAATTTAATGAACTGGTATCGTGGTTATACCATTCCACGCATAGACACAGGCTTGGTGGATGCCAGCACAGCATCGCCGCGTAAACGTCTAGGGGCGGCATTGCACTCTCAACCCGTGTTAATTAACTATGGCTTTACTATTCCCACAGGTGGTGAGGCAGTCGACGCTGCGAAACCAGAAAATCAAGCCAACTATGTGTTTTTTAGCACCATGGAAGGCAGTTTACATGTTATTAATGCCAAGGATGGTAGCGAAAAATTCAGTTTTATTCCTGCCGAAAAGCTCAGTATCCTCGACGACTTGCAGGGTAATAACTTGTCGTCGCCATTACCTGCGTTTGGTATGGATTTAACATGGACGTATAGTCGCAAAGATGTGAATGGCGACGGCCAAATTGGTGCAGGCGATCAGGTGTATATATACGGCGGTATGCGTATGGGCGGCAGTAGTTATTATGGGCTTGATGTCTCTGACCTAGATAGCCCTAGACTGTTGTTTACCATTAAGGGTGGCGCAGGAGGCACAACAGGTTTTGCTAATATGGGGCAAACATGGTCTCAGCCTGTAGTGTCAAAAATAAAAGTGGCTGGTGTGGTTAGAAATGTATTGATGTTTGGTGGTGGTTACGATATGCGCCATGAAATCTCACCCAGTGCTTTTCCGACCAATAACGATGTCGGCAATCAACTCTATATTGTTGATGCCGTGACTGGCGAATTGCTGTGGTCAGCCAGTGGCACCTCAGGTGCAACCAAAACAGTGGCGGACATGAAGTATAGTGTGGTTACTCAGCCTAGAATTATTGATGTGGATGGCGATACTTTGGCAGATATTGTTTACTTTGGCGATTTAGGTGGGCAAGTCTTTCGCGCTGATTTAAATAAAAATGCGGCCTCAACAGCAACAATTGCTAAACGTGTCCGTTTAATCGCTAAGCTCGGACAAACAGCAATGGCGACCCCGAATGAGTTAAATCGTCGTCGTTTTTATGAGGCACCTGAGGTGGCCTTGTTTAAAGATGTTAATGGCACTCATTTTGTAGCGGTGGCCTTTGGCAGTGGTTATCGTAGCCATCCCTTAGATCAAACCATGCAAGAGCGGTTTTATGTACTGTTTGACTATGACGCACCTAAAAAAGGCTTAGCGGACTTAGCTGAAAATGATGCAAGTTTACAG
>JBKJUH010000120.1:0-2779 GCA_046590075.1 Agitococcus sp. | reverse complement strand
ACTGCCGCGCAGACACTTGCCAATATAGATTTTTTCATTGCCTCAACTCCGTTTATATAAGATGCGCTATTTATAGCACCCACACAGACATACCTAGTTACATATTTTGTTGCATTGGCGTATCATTTAGTTGACTTATGTTGCGAAAGTGAGAATTTTTATAATTTTTCGTTGCTTAACACTGAGACTTGTTATTTTTTTGTATCTGTTCATATTCTACATACGAACAAACGTAAAGATTTCTATGTACGGTCTGTTCTTAGTAAGCCCGTTTAACCATTGGCCTAAAACACTTCGACAGGCTCAGTGCGAACGGAAAACATTGTAAAGCTTATGCGCTAGCACTCATAAAAAAGGCTTGGTTTCCCAAGCCTTTTAAACTCATCAAACAGCGTTTACTTCAAAGCCTCTTTTTTGGCTTGATGAAAACTCAACCCCATGGTCACCGCTAAGATACTGACAATCACGGCTAAAGACACTAAAGCCGGGATTTTAAACACATCTAACAGCAACATCTTCGTACCAATAAACACCAGTACAATGGCCAATCCATAATTTAACAAGCTAAATTTATCGGCCACACCTGCCAACATAAAGTACATGGCGCGTAAGCCCAAAATGGCATAAATGTTTGACGTTAAAACAATAAATGGGTCGCTAGTAATGGCAAAAATGGCAGGAATACTATCGACCGCAAAAATCACATCGCTCAGCTCAACAAAAATCAGCACTAAAAACAATGGTGTTGCCACACGTTTACCATTTTCCCATGTAAAGAATTTTTCACCATCATAATTCTTTGACAATGGGATATGACTCTTTAACCAATTCAGCAATTTATTATCGTCCAAGGAGGCATTTTCATCCGCACCCGTCCACATCTTCACGCCCATTAAAATCAAGAATGCGCCAAAGACATACATCAACCAATGAAACTCTGTAAGCAACCAGCCGCCGACAAAAATCATCACCGCGCGTAAAATAATCGCACCTAAAATTCCGTATAACAGCACACGACGTTGCAAATGAATCGGTAACGCGAAGTAGCTAAAAATCATCAAAAAGACAAAAACATTATCAACAGCTAAGGACTTTTCGACTAAATAACCCGTAAAGTATTCTGCTGCTTTTTCATTGGCAATCACCGAGCCTAATGCGGAGGATGTTTCCCACCACAATAATCCGCCAAAGGCTAAGGCCAAACTAAACCACACTAATGACCACATAGCCGCACTTTTAAAGCTGACGGTTTGTTGTTGGCCATTTTTATTTAGGCCAACAAAATCAATCGCTAAGGCAACAAACACACTCAAGGCAAAGGCCGACCACAGTAGCGGACTGGCTAAGGTTTCCATTATCAATGCTCCACTCAAAAAGAAAATTGAGGCCATCGGAGTTGTGTGCGGAAAAGTGCAGGCAAACAAAACAGATGACCAATAAATTGGTCATCCATAGTCTTGCTCGCCGTTGATAACGCAGATGCGTTAGGACGACTAAACGTACCGATTGCTGGTCGAGGCTAACATGAGGTTAGCAAGCAATGTGCTGACGATACGCTTACGAGAAGCTACTCCCTATGGAGAACAGTGCCAATATATCAAATTGTTGAAAAAAGAAAGCTCTACAAATGCTAATAATGGCCTGTTGTTACACAAGTGCTAACTTTGCTCAAGAAGAATGTACAATCAATCCAGTTTTTGCCTATCGAGCAATGCCCATGCCCCAATTCTCTGCTAATTTATCGTTACTGTTTAAAGAATACCCGCTTATTGAGCGTTTTGCTGCGGCCAAAAATGCGGGGTTTGATGCGGTAGAAATTCAATTTCCCTATGAATTAACGATTGAGCAAATTCACGAAAAACTCGAAATTAATGATTTAGATTTAGTGCTCATTAACGTACCTGCAGGCGATTTAATGCACGGCGGTGATGGTTTAGCTTGTGTGCCTAAACGCGAAAATACTTTTAGATTGGCGGTGATGGAGGCCTTACATTATGCCGATGCTTTAGGGGTGAGTCGTGTGAATGTCTTGGCGGGTCGGCAACCTGTTGATGGTGATTTTTTGCAGTGTTTGCATACCTTAGCGGCCAATTTACGTTATGCCGCCGAAGCATTTCAATCCATTGGTGTGATGACCACCTTTGAAGCAATTAATACCGTTGATATGCCGCGCTTTATGATTAAATCGGTGGTTGATATGCAAGAGATGATGGAAGTGGTTGACCATCCGACGCTAAAAATGCAATTTGATTGTTATCACATGGCGCGTATGGGTGAAGATTTACTAACGGCATTACGCGAGCATATTGACGATATTGGCCATATTCAATTTGCCGATGTGCCTCATCGTCATCAACCCTTTACAGGCTCTTTAGATTTTCACGCGATTTTTAATTTGATTAGCTCACTGAAATATCACGGTTATTGTGGCGCAGAATATCATCCGACGGGTCATACGCTCGACTCGCTAGACTGGTTTCAACCCTATCGGAGATTACCATGAAACCTTGTGTGTTTTGTGCCATTGCCAGCAAACAACTACCAGCCAGTATTGTTTATGAAGATGACTATTGTTTGGCTTTTTTGGATTTATTTCCGTTACGTCCTGCTCATGTTTTAGTTATTAATAAACGTCACGCCCAATATGTTCACCAATTAAGCGCGCAAGAACGTAGCCATCTGTTTGAAACTGCTAATAAAATCAGTTTGGCGGTTCGTGCTTCTGCGTTTAAGCCTGCGGCGGTTCATTTTCAAATTAACGACGGTAAAGCGGCACATC
>JBKJUH010000391.1:0-7280 GCA_046590075.1 Agitococcus sp. | reverse complement strand
ATTAACTACCGCGTACTTGCCCAAGCCTATCAAGGCGTTCAAAAAAATGAAGAGGCTCTTAATTGCCTTGTTAAAGCCATTGAAATCAACCCTGGCGATGCCCTAGCCTATAATAATTTAGGCTCCCACTTATTGGGTGAAAAACGTTACGGCGAGGCCACACCTTACTTACTAAAAGCCATTACATTAAATAAAGAATTAGATCATGCATGGGCCAACTTGGGTCTAAGTCATATGCGTCAGGGCAACTATAAAGAAGCCCTAAGTTATCTTAAAAAAGCAATTGCCATAAATCCATCGCATTTTCACTACTATAATCTTTTATTTTGTTTGTGTTTTGATCGTGATGCTTTTCTGCATACTTACCTCATTGAGGCGCATCAGCTAGATAAACACCTCAATACCGAAGCCACTCCCTATCAAAAATGGCATACTGCCCCCATCACAGCGCAGCAACCACTGAGGGTTGGTTTAGTATCGGGTGATTTCAAAAACCATCCTGTTGGCTATTTTTTAGAAAGCATTGTGGCTCATCTTAATACCTCTAAAATAGTGCTTTTTGCTTATAGCACTAACGCTTATGAAGACCCACTGACGGCACGCCTAAAACCACACTTCTACAATTGGTCGAGTATTGCCGCCTTAAACGACAAACAAACGGCACAAAAAATACACGCCGACGGCATACATATCTTAATAGATTTAGCGGGATATACCGCTAATAACCGTTTACGCATTTTTGCTAGAAAGCCTGCTCCAGTGCAAATCAGTTGGCTGGGTTATTTTGCATCGACAGGGCTACAATGTATGGATTATTTTTTGGCCGACCCTATTTCTGTACCAGAAACACTTTTTTCTCAATTTACCGAAAAAGTATGGCATCTACCCCATACGCGTTTATGTTTTACGCCCCCTGCACCCGATATAGCTCAAGAATTAACGCCTTTGCCTGCCAACAAAAATGGTTTTATTACGTTTGGCTGTTTCCAAAACTTGGACAAAGTATCCGATAACATGATTGCTTTATGGGGAAAAATTCTAGAAAACTGCCCTAATAGCCAATTACAGCTTAAAAACATGGCACTTAAAGATGCCGAAACCAAACAAACGCTAATATCTAGGCTTAACTCTCTTAATATTCCCATTGACCGCGTAATACTGGAAGAAGGCTCGTCGAGAGAGCTGTATCTTGCCGCGTATGGTAATGTTGACTTTATGTTAGACACCTTTCCTTTTCCAGGTGGCACAACCACCTGTGAGGCATTGTGGATGGGTGTACCTACATTAACATTAGCAGGAAGTACGTTGCTGGAGCGGCAAGGCATGGGCATATTGAGTTGTGTCGGGCTAAATGATTGGATAGCCAGTGACGAAGCTGATTACATCACAAAAGCTATTACTTATGCCCAAAATACCTCTCTCCTTAGTCAGTTACGTCTGACGTTACGAGATAACATGACCTTATCTCCATTAGTGGATGCTAAACGTTTTGCGCAAGATTTTGAGCAGGCATTACTAGCCATGTGGAATGAAAAAATGCTCGCCACACCCATACCATCAGCAAATTGACGGCCGACACGTTACACTAGAGCCACACTAGGAGAAACAATGAGAGCCTCTGCTTTAGTGCATACAGCACACTTTGCAAAAGAAATGGAAGCAGCCTTAATGTGTGGCACGAGAAAATGGCATCACAGTAAATATGCCACATCCATTTAGAAAATGGTTTTAGCCAACCGTTCACGCTGAGCCTGTCGAAGTGTTTTATGCCAGTGGTATGAAACACTTCGACAGGCTCAACATCATCCCAAGCGGAACGCAAAAAACACAGCTTCCCATAGACGCAGTTTATCTATTACTACCGAGTGTCACGGATGACAAAAACTGACAAAAATTGTCACCCACCCTTCGCACGTATTTTATCAAAATAAAAAAACCCTATAAAATCAACAAACAAGAAAGAAAATAAAGTTGGCATTATTCATGCATATACTTAGACAGTGCCGACACGTATCGGTCTAAGACGAAAATCAAAAACTATTTATCTCCGGAGAGATACCATGAAAACTGTACAAAAAGGTTTTACCTTAATCGAATTGATGATTGTTGTGGCTATTATTGGTATTTTAGCAGCCGTTGCTATTCCTGCTTACCAAGATTACATCGCTCGTTCACAAGTTACTGAAGCTGTTGGCTTGGCTGGCGGCTTAAAAACCGAAATCAATGACAATGTTCAAGCGGGTGCTTGTACAAGCTCTGTTGCTGGTGCGGTTAACGGCGCAACAGGCAAATACTCTACATTGGTTATCGGTGGTGCACCAGTTGATACAGCCACATTGGCAGCTACAGCTCCAATGGGTTGTATTATTACAGCTACAATGAACGCAACAACCTCATCGTCCATTAGTGGCAAAACCCTTGTTGTGGATTTAAATGTCAACGGCTCTTTAAAACGCCAAGCTGCTGCTGCCGGCGGCACACTTGATGTTAAGTTTGTACCAAAAGGCATTCTCTAATTAGCTCGCTAGTTAGATTTACCTAAAGACAGCCCCTTTTGGGGCTGTCTTTCTGAGTGGAGCATAAAAATGAAAACTCAACACGGCTTCACATTGATTGAATTAATGATCGTTGTCGCCATCATTGGTATTTTGGCAGCGGTTGCTCTTCCTGCCTACCAAAGTTACATTGCTCGCGCCCAAGTCGTTGAAGCGATTAATATTATTACTGGCCTGAAAATAGACTTTACAACTGCGTATGGTGCAAGTGGCATTTGCCCTGTAAATGGCACCGATGGATTTGGTGCAGCCAACTTTTATTCAGGCAAATACGTCGCTAAAGTTGATTTTGGTGGACCTTTAGCAACCGTCACAGACTCAACCTGCAGCTTAACTGCTACTTTCAAAACCACTAATGTCAATGAAGGACTAAGTGGCAAAACATTTATTGTTGCCATGATGCAACCAAGCGTAGCCTCGGGTACGAGTCAGTGGGAAATTCGACAAAGTGTTACTTTGGGTAACATTCCAACACAGTTATTACCTAAAACAGCACGGTAATAGTCATTCGGGCATATACACAAAATTAATACCTGCCCGTTATGCTAAACACACCCCATCAACTCGCCCTTAACAATCACAAACTCATCACTAATTTGCTGATTATAGACTTCACAGTGGTCATAACGCCCTGCTCGACAGTCGTGCTCTAAATGTTCGCAAATTTCTGCCAACATTAACGCCCCCAAATTGGCACTTGCGCCTTTTAAACTATGTGCGGCTAAACGCGCGGCATCGTAATCTTTGGCACTAATGGCTGCCGTAATCATTTGTTGTCTGAGTGCTGCATCTTGCAGATAAGTGCTAATTAATACCGAAAATTCATCTTCTAGTACTTCTTTTAATTCTGCTAATTGTTCTAAATTCAGATGAATAGTCATCATTTTTCACTAACTCCTTAAAGCCATTTCCAATCAAATTCTACAATTACGCTATTACCGGGTGGCAAAAACTCTAAGCGCTGACATAAGGTTTCTATTAAACGAATACCACGACCATGATAATTACTAACTGCTGCTAACGATTTTTCTGCCAATGTTGGCAACGCAAACCCCTGACCACTGTCGGTCACTTGCAAGACTAGTTTTCCACCTTGTTCTGAGGGTTCATGTGTCATCGCAAACTTAATACAGCCTTCGGTTAACGCCAACAAACGCTCATGGCGCAAGGCATAATAACGGGCAAAGCCTTGTGCACTATTTTTTAGGGATGAGTCTAAACCCAACAAACCATGCTCTAAGGCATTAGAATATAACTCAGCCAAAATAGTATTCAGCGTATTAGTATACGGTTTAAGACCTTGTACTTGATTGATAAAATGAGTCATTAACGGCACAGGATCAAACAATTTTAACGACTCTGTACCTAATTCACAGCTTAAAATACAATCGGCCAAGCCACGATGGGCGACTTTCGGCTTAATCAACAGGGCTTGTTCTAGGGCTATTTCAGGCGCATCTTGCATACGCACAGCAATCAGCGTGTGGTCGTCTGCTTGTTCACTATCCACCACGGCAAAGTCTTGGACATGGCGTAAAATCTCATCAAAGACTTGTGTTTTATCGGCGGTATTGGCAAAAACCTCTAATAAACGTTCAAAGCCAAACATCTCGTTGTCGGCATTGACGGTTTCAATAATGCCATCAGACCATAAGTAGATAACATCATCATTGGCCATTTCAAAATAGGCAGGTTCGTATTTAAACTGCGCTTGTCCCAAAATGCCCAAGGGTAAATGATTGGATTTAATGTGTTTAATATCACGCGTGGCGGTGTTAAAAATAACGCCTTCAGGTAGCCCGCCCGCCCACACTTCAATGCTACGATTGCGATAACCCAAATGCACCGCCGTCGCGCAACAAAACACGCCTACAGGCAAAATGCTTTTTAACTTGGCATTCACTTCACGCAAAACGTCTTCTAAGGCAAAGCCTTTAGAAACCATGCCGTGAAAGACTTCCGCCAACGGCAACGCACCAATAGCCGCAGGTAAGCCATGACCCGTGAAGTCACCTAACAATACCAACAAATCGCCGTTAGGATGACGTGCAGCCAGCACCACATCACCATTAAAAATGGCTTTGGGAGAAATTAAATAACGAATATTGGGCGAGTTTAAGACGCCATAATGGGCGATTTTATCAAAAATACTTTTGGCGGCTATTTGCTCTTGAACTAAATGCTCGCGTTGGCCTTGAATTTCCGTATGCAAACGGCGCATCCGCGAAAATGCTAAAATTTTGGCTTTAATCACCACAGGATTATACGGTTTGGTGAGAAAGTCATCGCCTCCTGCTTCTAAACATTCGGCTAAATCACTGGCTTCGTTGAGCGAAGTTAAAAAGATAATAGGGACTAAATCTTCACCTGCAATTTTACGAATTTCGCGCGCGGCTTGTATGCCATTTTTATTGGGCATTAGCACATCTAGCAACAGAATATCGGGACGATGTTCTATAAATAAATCAACAGCTTGTTGGCCATCCGTTGCTTGAATCACCTCATGCCCTAAACGCTTAATTAAATTAGCAAGGATGATGCGATCGCTAGGATTATCTTCAGCAATTAATAGGCGCAAGTTGCTTACCTCTCATTACTGAATGGTAAATAATTGTTCAAAATTGGAGATGGTTAAGATTTTTTTAACATCAGCATTACAATTGACGATTTTTACATGTGAGCTATCACCGCCTGCATGGTCACGCAACAGTAATAACATGCCTAATGCCGAACTATCTAAATAGGTTGCGTCTTTTAAATCGACAATATAACAAGACATATCTAACGGGGCTTGTTCGTAAGCACCGCGAAATTCTTGATGTGTACTAAAATCGAATCGGCCTTTAATTTTAATAATTAGCTCTTTGCCATCAGCCGAGCTTGCCGTCAGTACTGCCATCGTTATTACTCCCTATCATACAAACCACTGTAAGACTTTCATTATAATTACTAAGTTGTGGCTAGAATCTATTTGCAAAGCCATTAGCATGACTTTACCCTGTTTCAGTGATAAACGCGATAAGTTAGCGTCACTTTCCGCGTCTGCCAAGTCGTTAATACACACTTTTTAAGCAATTTTACAAAATACTCAACGCTAATTTTATGCTACGTAAATAACACGGTTGTTATACCGCAGCTCGTCTACTTTTAGCGCAAAAGTTCCGACGAACGAACTGACTGGTCAGTTTTTGCTTTTTTTAGCTTTTCGCCATTTTAACCCTAAAATTATACCTTAGGAGTAACACAAAACCACGTCCGAGAATACAATATGACTCATCTTCCTGCTCAAAAAATAGGCCTCGTATTATCGGGCGGTGGTGCGCGTGCGGCTTATCAAGTTGGGGTGTTAAAAGCGATGAGTGAATTGATTGCTACTCCCTGTACCAACCCCTTTCCTATTATTTGTGGCACCTCAGCCGGTGGTATTAATGCGGCAGGATTGGCCAGCCACGCAGACTGTTTATCGGAGGCCGTCGTACAATTAGAGCAGGTGTGGACAAACTTTCGTACTGAACAGGTCTATCGTACCGATTGGGCGGGTGTGTTGGGTTGCGCCGCAAAGTTTTTATGGACGATCGCTTTTGGGCGACTGCATAATGACCGCCCTGTTTCGTTATTAGACAATACACCACTAAACGCCTTACTCGAAAAAAAAATGATGTTATCTCGAATTAACCATGTCATTGATTCAGGGTATTTAGACGCGTTGTGTATTACTGCTTCGGGCTACTCAAGTGCTGAATCGGTGAGTTTTTTTCAAGGCAAACGACAGCTTGAAGGTTGGAAACGGGCACGGCGTGTGGGAATTCATACCACCATTAATATTGAGCATTTAATGGCTTCGGCAGCTATTCCGTTATTGTTTCCTGCGGTACACATTAATCGTGAGTATTTTGGTGATGGTGCCATGCGCCAACTCGCGCCAATTAGTCCTGCTTTGCACTTAGGGGCAGAAAAAGTATTGGTTATTGGTGTCAGTAGTGATGGTGAAAAATCGGTGCGCGAAAAAACTGAAGGTTACCCTAGCATTGCTCAAGTGGTGAGTAACATTCTCAACAGTTCGTTTATTGATAGTTTAGAAGGTGATATTGAGCGTTTAACACGCATTAATCGCACCATTAGCCTGATTCCTGAAGATGTACGGCGACAGCATACCAAGTTAAAACATGTGGATGTGTTAGTGATTTCGCCTGCCAGTAAAACACTCGACCAAATTGCCATGAAACATGCCATGGCTTTACCCAAAAGCATTCGTACCTTTGTGTATGGCAGTGGCGCGATGAAACGCGGCGGTGCGGGCGTGTTAAGTTATTTATTGTTTGAAGGCGAATATTGCCAAGAGTTGATTCAACTAGGCTACGATGATGCGATGCAAAAAGAAGAAGCGATTAAGGCATTTTTGCATATTCCTGACAGTTATAGTAATAACGTGGTTGAGTTTAAGAAAGCTTAGGTGTGTAGGACGGGCTTCGACTCCGCTCAGCCAACGCATTTACTGCATTAAGCAAACGCCCCCATTCAGCCAACATATTTGTTCCTTGAGCGGAGTCGAAGGGTAATTTCCTAATATTTTTCTGGCACTTCACGAAGACGCATTAAGCCTTCTTGTGCGGTACTGGCTACCAAACGACCATCTTGGCTATAAATACGGCCAAAATTCAACCCTCGACCGCCATTGGCGTTGGGTGAGGTCATTTCGTAGAGTAGCCATTCATCCATTTTGAA
>JBKJUH010000223.1:0-3315 GCA_046590075.1 Agitococcus sp. | reverse complement strand
CAGAACGTTTTACGGGAAATGGCACTACTATACCACTGCGAAAAGAAGGGTAAACATCTACTTGTGCGGCATCTATTTGCGTATCAAAAGGCAAGTCTGCCGCATCAATACGTAATCTATTTTTTTGATAGGGTCTTAAACGGGGGACTAAAACGCTACCCCTGCGATTTGTTTTGCCAATCAGTTGATTATCACTATACACACGCACCTGTGAATAATTAGGCACTTTGACAACTGCAAAACTATTGTTGATACGACGGCTGAATATGGCTTCGCCATCTAACCAAGTCACCGCTCCCGTCATGCTCGCTTCTCCGCCAATATTATCATTTTGCTGCGTTGCCCGAATTTTATACTTAGCTATATTGTTTTGCAGAGCTAAAGCGGCCTCATCACGCTGTATGCGACCCTGTTCGGTAGCAAAGCTATAGCCAAAACCTGAGCCTGTGGGCACGCTACGTTGTATACTCAGACGCTGTTGCTGGCTACTTGGCTGAATACTAAAATTACTGCTCGTCGAAAAATCTAATGGCACACTAAGACTTATCTGCGATGTTGTTTGGCGATTGGGCGATAACGAACGCGTGACCGAGGCCGTTAAGGCTCCCCACTGGCCAAAACTGACGCTATAAGTACCTTGCAAAAAATCGACTGTTTGCTGGTCGTATGTCTTTTGAAAGGTGTAACTACTACTCAACGAACCATAGCGCGCTACAGACATACTAGCAAATAATTGCCCTTGCTGTTTAACAGGCAGCATCTCCGTTTGTGACGCGACATTGACAAAATCACGTGACTGCGACTGAATATTTGCCCCCCAGCTAAATTGTGGTGCTTGATGTTCAATGGCCACACTTAACGCTTGGCCTGTCCCTTGTTGTTGATGCCAACTGGCGGCTACCACGCCGTGCAACACCCCCAACTTCGGCCATAAAAATACGCTGCCGTAACTTAACAGTTGTTGTGTTTGTAAAAATTGACCCTCAAACTCAGCCGTCACGTCATCGCTAATCCCTACACGATGCGACACTACAGCTAATAAATGGCCATAATTCTGGTTGTCCACACCATAGTTTTCACGGACAAAACCGAGTTCATAGCTATATTCTTGTAAGCCCATTTGCAATAAATTAGGACTGACATAATAAGGTAAAATAACTACTTGCTCTCTACCCAATACATCTTTAATCACCATCCGTGCTTCACCCTGTCCTGACACCACAGGAATATCCTGAATAGTAAAAGCACCTATAGGCACTTCACGGCTCAGGCTTTTGGCATTATTAATAAAAATATCAACGTTTGAAGGTAATACCGCCTCACCACTCATAGACGGCAACGGAAAGGTGATTCTGCTTGGCTGTAAAGCAAAATTACGTGCCCATTGTAGGCCCGCAAAACGCACGCTGCCACCTAAGCCCATATTTGTAGTCACCGCATCACCGAGTTTTAAGGTCGATAACTCAGGCAGATTATCACGCGTAAAGGTCGTATCCAAACGGGTTAAGCGACGATTTTTTTCTTCTAAGTCCCTAAGGAGTAATTGGTTTTCTAGTACGCCCCACTGATTAAAGACCACAGCCTCAATAAATGCATTGCTCTTTATCTGTCCATCTGTATAACTACTTGCCACGTCATAATTAAGCAAAGCACCTAAGGGTGTTGCTACCACGACACTCTGTATTGGCTCTAAACCGTTCAGTTGCGTTGATTCAAACAGCGCAACATCGACCGTTAACGCCATGGATAACGCAGCGTCATTAATACGGTAAGAAACACCTTTTATTTCGTCAATGGCATAGTAGTCTTCATCCTCATGCTTAACAGGTAGCGTTGAAGGAAGTCGCAATCGCCATTGCTGCCAGTCTTTACTGGCTATCCATAATTTTCCATTTTTTTGGCGTAAAAATAACAAGGTATCCGTTTGTTGTTGTTGGTTGATTTGTACTGATAGCCATAGCTCTTCTAAATCTGTGCTTGCAGACCAAGCCACACAAGGTATCACCCAAACAAAACCTGATAGCGCAAAATACAAGCACCATAAGCGAGGACATCGCCGATGAGACGCACCAATACACCCCGTAAGGTTACTTATGATTGGCATCAGGGGGCTACCTTCAACACTGATAGGACTTATTCTTCGACAATCAAATCTGCTTGCATGACATCTTGATCGGTTTGTACGGTTAAATGCACCTTCGTACCTACTGCCAAGGTTTTATTGCTGACCACCCATTCGCGTTTTTGATGAGGCAATAAATACGAGGCCACTTGCTGTGCAGAAAATGCCGCCATGTCCGCAGGGGCAAGCGTAAAGTTAGCAATTTGGATATGAGCATTGCCACTGTTGTTGGCACTGAGTATTAACGACCCTGTGGGGCTTTGCCGTAACTGCCAATTCAACACTGGCGCAACAGGCACGGCTGGATTAAAAAACACAGGAATACTCATGCGCAAAGCCATATTTAAACCCATAAAATTGGGCTTAGGAGCAGGAGGAATTTCTTGCACAAATAAACGATAGCTAGCCTCATTGTTGGTCAACAATGGCCGACGCAACCCTAGGCGAATAATTTGTTTAGCGTTAGGCTGTAGGGTAAAAGCAGGAGGGGTAGCCAAAATATCTTTAGTTGGCGTAAAAACATCTTTGCCTGCTTCATCTTGTGACCATGCCAAAACTTCTAACTGAATGGCTGTTGCTTCTGCCCCCTGATTGGTTACCGTTAAGGAGTCAATTTTATGACCAAGCGATAAGGTCGAACGGACGGGGCTAATGGCAAATGAGCCCGCATACGCGGTGTTATAAAGCAGGCTAAAAAGCAAAGCCAGCCCTTTAAGGAGCTGGCTGAGAGGATGTGTCATCACAGTCTCACGTTGCACAAAGTAGATTTTAGCTTAACGTAAAAGCACATAAAATCAAACTACTCTCTGTGCATACGCTCATCTTAGAACGGCTCATCTTAGAACGTGATGGTGACCTCCACTACATCAGCGTACGCGCCTATAGGCACATTTTGACCACCTGGCATACTTGCAAAAAAGTCATTGGTTACGTCAGTGCCTGTTGGGGTGGTGACAGGAAGACCAGCATCTGGCCATGCTGCAGTGTGTCCAAAATCACTATATAAACCATAAGTTAAAAACTTAGTTGCATCATCACTCTTCTGCATACGACGAGTGCCATCACGGTAACTACCATCACCAAATTTCAGAGTAGGCGAAGAACCCAGAGTGCACGCGGTTGTCACCTCACCATCATAAGTAGCGGCTGCTGCCAAGTTCCCACTGACAGGATCGTAGCCACCAAACTCTGTC
>JBKJUH010000006.1:0-3557 GCA_046590075.1 Agitococcus sp. | reverse complement strand
TGCGTTGTTTAAGCTATAGCGCATTAAAACTGTAAAGGTGGAGAAAACGAAATTAAATTAAATTGAGAGCGATTTAACCGGCGATGAATTTTGCAACGAATTATTAAATTACTATAAAAACTGGCTAACAACAAAATGTCCACCCTGATAAAGTGAAGTTCAACTCGCTTGAGGTTTTAGCGGAAGCTTTACGATTGATGACTAACCTTTCTGAAATCGTCCTTTTATGGATAGATATGTCTTAACACAGCAAACCCTTTTACCAAGGATATAAATGAATTTAGGTCGTGCTATAACGCTTTGCCGCAAACAGCGTGGTTACAATCAAGCAAAGCTTGCCACCTTGGCTGGAATCTCGATTTCTTACCTGTCGCTACTAGAACGTAATGAAAGAAAAGACCCCTCACTATCCACGATACAAACATTAGCTGAAGCTCTTAATGTGCCATCAGGAATACTATTCTTCCTTGCCGCTGATAAAACTGAGCTTTCCGGTCTACCTTCAGAGCTTCAAGAGAAATTGTCTCATGCAGCATTAATTATGCTTAGTGGTGAAGTTGAACCGACCCTTATATAAGAACGCACCAGTCACAAAGGTTTCAACTTTAGCTGAAGCCTTAAGATTGACTCAGCCTCAACTCTATGGAATCGCCCAATCTGCCAACAAGTCGTACGGTTATAGACCACAAAAAAAGAAAGATGGTACCGTACGTGATACTTGGGATGCTCAACCTCAACTAAAGAAAGTTCAGGAATTTATCAATCGTCGATTCCTAACTAAAGTATCGTATCCGTTGTATCTACAGGGCGGCATTAAAGACCTTGAGACACCAAGAGATTATGTACGTAATGTTGCTATTCATTCAGGGGCATCTTGTGCCGTTGCTTTAGATATTGCCAACTATTTTCCGTCTATATCAAGTAAGCAGGTTCACAGCGTCTGGCGAAACGTCTTTCGATTTCCCGAAGAGGTTGCTGCATTTCTGACTAAACTTACTTGTAAAGATGGTGCGGTACCTCAAGGTGCTAAGACAAGCACATATATAGCTAATCTCATATTTTGGGAAAATGAATGCCACCTGGTAAGCAAACTTGAGGCTTTAGGATGGGCTTATTCTAGGCTGACTGATGACATTACAGTCTCGAATCGCACAACACCGTCTCATGAAGAACTGCAAAAGGTTGCGGGAATGGTCATGCATTTTATCCGCTCTCATGGCTTCAGCGTCAAGCGTGAAAAGTTTCAGATACTTTGGCAAAGTCAACCGATGAAACTCAACGGCATATTAGCTAATGCGCATCCTGCGTTGACCAAAACTGAACGTAATTCAATTAGAGGCAAAGTCCGCTGGTTGTCACAAGTTATCATGACCAACACCCCGATTCACTCTAGTGAACTACATCATGTGATGGGAAAGCTTGGGAAGCTAAAGCGCTTACACATACGTCAAGGCGTTCTGCTAAGAGTGTCGTTACCTTTGAAATTGGAAGCCTCGACTACATTCATAAAGCAAGAAACCACTCCTGAAGGGAATCCATAAGATATACTTGCTCAAGTATCAAGAACAAAAACAATTGGTTTAGCAATCATAAGTAATTCCCTATTTATTCGGCTTGATATAATTTGACTACTCCATCTGCAAATGGCTCAGGTCTAATCCATTAAAGTTTAACTTTTGCAATTCTTCATTGAGTGGCTGGAGAGGGAAAAGTCTAGCCCCGTATCTATCTCCTACATTTCCCATAGAATGACCCTCGATTCTCATCTGAATCTCATATGCCAGCTTAGAGCGTCTACAGTAGTCTGAGAATGTGTGCCTGAAAGCATGGAAGGGCTGGGGTACTCGAGTTATATTCAACTCATCTCTAATATATCCTCTCCACCAACTACCCCATTTGTCGGTGAGCTTTCCATCCGCTCTTGTAACTTTTAGCTCGGGGAATAGCTGCTTATGATTTAACTCCCTCATCGCTTTAACATAGTCTAGGAAGCCCATCTTAATTAGGTCAGGATGTATGGGCACTCTACGCTTTTTGCCATCTTTGATGGTGCGTCCTGTTAAGGAGTCTGGCTTGATTGTGATGTGTTGAATATTGTCTTCATCTCCAACATCTTCAACATATAACTGACCTAACTCATTTAGCCTAGCCCCAGTGTACAAGCCTAGTAGCGGAATCCAATAAGACGACTCTCCTTTGAATCTTTTAGGCCGATAACCTTGAGTAAAAACAGGTGAGTTAAAGATAATTTGTAGCTCATCAATGTTGAAAGGGCTGTCCACATCTTTATTAGGAAGAGCCAGCTTAGCCATATCTTTGAAGGGGTTATTCTGTAATTTTAAGTTCTGCTCAGCCGTACTAAATATAGCAGCTAGTATTCCTCTGCCTTTATTGATTGTTGCGGGTGATGAATTAGCCTCTAGCATTTTGTCTTTAATTAATACCACATGACTCTTAGTGACCTCGCTAGGCTTTAGGTCTCCTATCATATATCTGAACTTCTTAATCATTGTATTGGCTTCTGCAATAGCAGTCCTAGACAATGCGTTAGTTGCCTGAGTTATCCAGTAATCTCTAAGACCCTCGAAAGTATCCATTGAGTTGACAGCCTGATTCACTCTATGACTAACAACAGGAGCATCTGGCGTGTTAACTATTTCGCCTTGATGTCTAAGCATCAACTTGTTATTTGCATCTACTGAAGTCTTCAGGAAGGAATATGCTAAGCGCTGATATGATTCAGATTCTTTGATGAGCATAAATCCATGTGACTCACAAAAGTCTACCATCTCGAACTCAATCAAAGATATATCTCCCATTGCGAGAGCTTTCCTTCCTCCAGCATCAACAATGGAATGAGCCTCATCAATCCTTCTGTACTCTCTAGGAGTTAAGCCTTGTATGCGCACTTCCTCATCTTCCTCAAGAATGTGTGTTAGCCAAGCATCGGAAAGAGACTTAATGTCCTGTTCAGTGATGGTCTCTAAAGGTGGTGTGGATAAGGATTCTTTAACCCTTTGAAACTCGTTATCAGACTTAACTGATTCCGCTCTACTAAGCCTACATGCCTCTGCGTAGTCTTTAGTATTAAGGCTAAAGAAAAGTTCTTTTTGGGGTGAGTAGTGTGAACGTAAGTCTAATGGGATACGTCTACGGAAATAGTAGGTACCATCACGATTTACTAAATGTGTTTGTTTGGGCAAGTTCATACCTCAAGTGTAGCAGCCATGTGTAGCGCTTTGAAGTTTAAACTATTGATTTATTTGATTATTACTGCGAATCAATCACTTAAGATAAACTGGCGTCCCACGGGGATTAGTAAAGTCTCTGTAAGTCAATACAGGCAATGACTTTTAAAGTAACTTTAAAATAACACCCTCATAAATACCCTATAAAATGCGTTCTGGGTTTTTTTTGGCTGCAATAATTTTTTGTGTTTATTTGCCTAATCAAGTGTTAGCGTTAAAGTATTTTTATTCAATCGGTCAGTTAAGTTTAGCACCTATACATTTTTCCTCCCCCCGCTTGAATGAGTTTAAATAGTTAATAAATTAAAT
>JBKJUH010000299.1:0-3539 GCA_046590075.1 Agitococcus sp. | reverse complement strand
CTCAAACACACCATTTTTAAGTCGTGGTTAGGTAAAGGGGTCATTACTGTGGCCTTAATTTATTTTGACCGTCAGACGCTCAAGACGCAGACATTTGTCGAGCAAGAGGAGCTTTCGCCCCCCCATGAGCACCAAATTAAGCAAGCGAAAAGTTGGGATGACTGCACTTTTTCCTTTGCAACGGGCTCTTTTTTTACCATTAGTCGTGAGTTGTTGCGTGGAAAAATTCATACTAATCAAGGGGCGATAAGTTGGCATTGGCAATTGCAGCGACGAGATGAGGTGTTGCATCAATTGCCGCGCAGCTGGTGTTATGAGTTGCCGTGGCCGCGTCATAAGGTGCAAGTACGCGATTGTTTTTTGCGTTATCACGGCAAAATGCACTGCGCTGGCTTAGAGTTATCGGGCACATTTAGCGGCTCTAGTCATCATTATTGGGGTGATGGTTACCCTGTTGAGTACGCAGCAGCACAAACGAATCATTTTGTAGAAGATAAAGACGCATTTTTTTATGGCTTTAGTTCGCGTTTGCGGGTTGGCAAACTCTTTACCAGCCCTTATTTGAGTATGGCTTCACTCAAGCTACATGGCCGTTGGTATAACTTTAATACAGTGCTTCAAAGTGCGCGCCATCAGGTGGAGGCGCTGGATAATTATCGTTGGCGCATTACGTTTTTGAATGCAGATTATGGGTTGGAAGTCGATGTTGATGGCAGTAATCCACGGATAAAAGCATGGACAGCGTGGCACGCAGAGCAACCCTTAGGGGGGCGTTCGGTGGTCAAAGTCTCACCTTTTGCTTCGGCGACGCTGTCGTTATATCAACGTCGTTCGATGGTGTTATTGGCGGAGTTGTCAACCGAAGATATGGAGCTAAAGACCTTGTTGCCAGAAAATTTGGCAGAAAATAGTGGTTTTTTGGCAGTGCCTTAGATATAGGCATCTACACAGATCAATTAGATTGAGTTTCAACCAGCTATGATGGGTTTTTACCCAGTAATCGCGTTTTGTAGGGGCGCAACGCTTGCGCCCTATTGTCTGTTGGGCGCGAGCGTCGCGCCCCTACGTTACCAAGCCAATAAGCATTAATGACGATGTGATATCCAGCGCAACAGGGCATTTTGCAAATCGCCTAACTCAATAGGTTTGCTTAAATGCTCGTTCATGCCTGAGTTCAGAGCCTTTTGTTTTTGTTCTTCTAAAATATGGGCGGTTAACGCCAAAATAGGCAAGGCTTGCCGACTTTCTTGCCGTTCCCATTGTCTGATTTCTTGGGTGGCGGCATAACCATCAACAAAGGGCATATCACAATCCATTAACACAATATCAAAATGCTCACGCATCACCGCTTGTACTGCCTCACGGCCATTATTAACGAGTGTATGGTTAATGCCCAATTTTTGCATCATACCGTGAATGACTTTTTGACTGAGTTGGTTGTCTTCAGCAATTAACACTTTAATCCGACCTAACTGCGAGTCTTCGTTGTTGAGTTCTGGCCGACTAACCCCTTGTAGGCGTTTTAACTCTTGGCTAATCGCTTGTCGTAATTGTTTGCTAGTGATGGGCTTGCTAATGACGCGATGAATGCCTGCATTACGCGCCAGTGTTTGAATGTTGTTTTGCCGTAGTCCCGTCAACATAATCAAAATAACATCGTTGGTAATGAGCGCATCCTCTTTAAGGCGGGCACCTAATTGCAGACCACTCATGCCAGGCATTTGATAGTCCATGATAATGACATCAAAGGATTGGCCAAGATTGGCGGCATTCCGTGCCACAGCTAAGGCTTCGGTGCCGCTTTCAGCAGAGCTGACGCGCATTCCCCACTGGGTTGCTTGCTCGGCTAAAACTTTGCTGACCGTACGATTATCATCAACGACTAATAAGCGTTTATTGGCAAAAGAGGCAACAAACTCGGTGGTTGAGTCAGAGAAAATACTATTCGGTGTTTTCAGTGGCAGGCTAAACGAGGCGAGAGTGCCCTCGTGGAGAGAGCTCTTAAAGGTAAGTTCCCCCGTCATTGCCGCAACCAATTTTGCACACGTGGCCAAGTTTGGTCCTGTATGCCACGCTTCATGGGTATTTTCTTGCAGTTGGGGAATGAATAGGGTGGTCAGTTTGTTTTCGCTAATACCAAAGCCCGTATCACGAACGCTATATTGTACGCCTAAGTCATTTTGCCAAATAATACTGCGGATACTAATCAGCACGTCACCCCTATCAGTAAAACGAATGGCGTTATGAATCAAACGCGCCAAAATTTGTCGTAAGCGTACCGCATCGCCCAGTAGTTGTTTGGGCAGTGCAGAATCAAGATAGCTAATCAGTTCAATATTTTTGTCTTCGGCTTCGTTTTTGAATAAGTCTAAACAGTAGTTGAGCAGTTCAGGGACTTCAAACACTTCTTCTAAAATAGTCATGCTCTGGTCTTGCTGGCGCGACGAATCCAATCGGTCGTTGAGCAGGTGGAGTAGGGCATTACCCGAGGATTGAATGGTTTGTGTGTATTCGCGTTGTGCGGGACTCAGGGGTGTTTCGAGTAATAGTTCGGCCATGCCTAAAATGCCGCTGAGTGGTGTACGCATATCATGGCTCAGACTTTGTAGCGTTTTTTGTTGCTCTTCATCGGCGTGATTGTTTAATGCGGTTGTGTCTTTGTTGCTGTGTTGTTCGTGTTGTTGATGGCGGCGATATAGGTATAAACCCCATTGATTAGTCAGTACACTAACGACCAAGCTAATCAACATGATGTGATAAATTAACACTGAGTCAAGTTGCCAGTAGGTTGTCGTTAGCAACAGAAGGCTACTAATCGTGACCAGTAAGGCACTAATTAATAGCAGTTGAATATACGATTTGTGGCCAATATCGTTATAGTAAACCCATAACAACACAAAAATAAGGTTGAGCAGAGTCAGGCTGCCGCTGATGTTAAACGCAATGAATGGCGATGCAAAATATAAGGCCATCATGCTAGCGATTAAACATAAAGAATAACTGCGCCTCAGGTGAGTTTTTTGCTCTTGATGAAGGCACAACAAACGCCCTTGCTCAACAAGACTCAGTACCGATAGCAAGCACAGTAGTGGCAAGGTTGTAGTGATGACTGAATCAGAAAAAAACGTAACGACAGATACCGTTAACGCCTGACTGAAGGCAAGGCATTGACTACGCCATAACAGCGAAAAGGGATAACGTAATAACCACGGCAAAAGACTCGATGCTAAGATAATCCCTAGAATAAAAAAGGTTTGTCCTGCATGTGCTGTTGCCATTGTTTCATTGACCTTAATATGACTGTGGTTAAACGGTTTGGCCGCAAAACACGATTTTAGTGGCGCGTCTCTTTACAATCCGTGATTAGCACTTGACTCGACAGTCGTTCACCCTACAATCCGAGAAGGTTGCCTCTACAGAAGTGAGTTGATGTTGCTCTTTTTTTCTAATATAAACCTTGTCCATTCAGAAACACGTGGTTTTTTAGTGTACCGTTCACACTGAGCCTGTCGAAGTGCTTAACGCCAGTGGTTCGACAG
>JBKJUH010000036.1:0-3293 GCA_046590075.1 Agitococcus sp. | reverse complement strand
TGACTAGCAACGCCACCCGATAAGGGTTGTGATAACCACGGATATTTTAAGTACGCGCCTAAGGTGGCATAGGTTAAGCGCATTCCGCCTTCGTTGGGGTGATATTCCAGTTGCGTTAAAATTCTTAGGCCGTGAGCATTGCCTTCAAACTGACATAAATCGGCGGCTTGAGCTGGCGACAATAACGCCATTAAATGTGCTTGGGCAGGCTGCAAAAACCAATCACGAATGGCGTATTCCCCTGCATGGCCAAACGGTGGATTGCCAATGTCATGGGCTAAACATGCGGCTTGAATAATGGCACCGACATCGGCAGGGGAAACCCAATGCGGCAGTTGTTCAATAATTTTTTCGGCAGCCAACATACCTAAACTACGGCCGACACAAGACACTTCTAAGCTATGTGTTAAACGGGTATGCACCGCATCGTGCTGCGCCAAGGGATGAACCTGTGTTTTGCGATTGAGCCGACGAAATGCCCCCGAAAAGACGATACGGTCATAATCTTTATGAAAAGGACTGCGTGAGCTTTCGTCGTGTACTTTTCGGCTACCTAAACGTGAAGGATTGAGTAACTTTTCCCAAGACATCTTCATGCGTGATTTTTCCCTGCGCTTTGTGTGAATGTGGTCTTTGCCATTGCTTTTATCGTTGGAGGATGGCGGTAGTCATGCTGGCTTTTTCGATTATAACCATTGTTAGTGACCCGTGGATGTCGTATAAGTCGCTTATGAAGATATTTTTGCGTTAATATTGGCCTAAGTTGTTAACGTTAAACACGGTAAGTAAGCACTAGCGCATAAGCTTTCCTGTATCTACCGTTCGCACTGAGCCTGTCGAAGTGCCTTATAGTAAGTGGTTCGATACTTCGGCAAGCTCAGCATCACCACGAACGGAGAATATACAGTAACTTTCGCATTGCTACTTAATAGTCGTAAATACAATGAGGTATGACCATGTTATTGAGAAATAGTACCAAAGCATGGGGTGGATTAGCTAAATTCTTTCATTGGTTGACGGTGCTAGTGTTGATTGCTACGTGGGTGGCAGTGGCGTTACGTGAAGACGCGGTTGAAGATTCGCCTGAATTTATTAAGTATCTGCTACTGCATAAGTCTTTAGGACTGACACTGTTGGCAGTCGTGCTGGTACGATTGTTATGGCGGTCGTCGAATGTGACTCCCAATGCCCTTAAAATGTCTGAGTGGCAACAGAAATCGGCAGCTTATGTTCAAGGTTCACTGTATGTGTTGTTATTAGCCATGCCTGTGTCGGGCATTATTATGTCGCAGTTAGCGGGTAAGCCTGTGAGCTTTTTTGGGTTGTTTGATTTGCCTGCGCTATTTTCGGTCGATACGGAAAAAGCAAAAGACGTAAAATCGCTCCATACCGAAGTGTTTTTTCCGTTGTTAATGTTAGCTATTATTGGCCATATTGGTGCGGCGTTGTTTCATCAATTTGTGTTAAAAGATGGATTGATAAAACGGATGTTGCCTTAAGTCGCGTGATTTAAGCAGCTCGCTAAAAAACTAAGCAGTTCTAAATAGTTTGAGATTATTCTTTCTCGATAGTGTTTTTAGTGCCCGAGTTTCGGCTGGCCGCGCCTTTGTTAATGCCGCTTTTAGGTGCGATGTACTGACGAGCAGGTGCAACTATTTGTGCATATAAGCCCAAACTCTCAATAACAGGAGCAAGCAGGGCAGAGTCAGCTCTGGGTGTTTCTCTAATATGGTCTTCGCTATTAAAATCACTCAGTCCGTAGACTTTAGGTTTTTGCTCATCTTCTAACACTACAAATACGGGAAGATTAGCAGGCACAATACGACCTGCATTACTTTTTTGCCCTTTGTTATAAGCCATCATTCTTGGGTGGGGAGATTTAAACCATCGGTAAATCAATGGGGTGGTGATGGCTACTTGGTCGAGTTGTTGGCGTTGTAAATCAATAATCACTTGCCATTCTTCGGCGGAATACTGTTCGGGGATATTATGCAGCGCACGATTTAACTGGGCATGAACGGTTTCTTTGTTGACATGAACGCTACTCGGTGTTGCACCCGCCCACGAAAAATACAAGCATTCAGGTGCTGGCGACCACTGCACCAGATGGCGATAACATTGTAATAACGAAACATTAGGCAAGGCTTGCCGAGTCCAACGATTACGTTCTTTTTCAGGAATTTTATGAATCAGTGCTTTTAAGGCATCTTTTAGTTGGTTGATATGCGCGATTTCTTGACTTAAATCGGTAGCCAAACCAATCCACCCTGATAGCCTAAAGGCGGTAGCAGGATGTTGATTAGGTTGGAAATGTAGGCATTGAAAAGCTTGAACTGACTGTGCGATTGCGTCTTCACCTAAAAGGGTGTTCACGCTGATTTTTTTAGGTGCTAAGCCATTTTGATTGAGAGGCGTTTCGTATACTTCCGCAACAACAACAGATTGAATCCACTGTTGATTAAACGATTCTAGTGCTAACGTGAGTGATTCAAAGGCATCTCTAATTTCGACAATCATTCAGAAAATCCATTAAAAATCAGAGGGGTTATACGCGGAGTTGGGGGGAGGCGTAACCATTTTTCCCTCCGAATCCGCGATTTAAACAGCACAGTTTTAGACTAACTCAGCATACAAATCATAATCATCAGCATCAATAATCGTCACGGTGACAAATTCGCCCACTTTTAAAGCCGCAGCACCATCACCTTCAATAAAGACATTGCCATCAATTTCGGGCGCATCTGCTGCCGAGCGAGCAATGGCGACGCCTTCTTCGTGGTCAATTTCGTCAACCAAGACTTGCATAGTTTTGCCAATTTTTAACTGTAAACGCTCGGCAGAAATGCCTTGTTGTAGTTCCATAAAACGCTGCCAGCGTTCTTCTTTCACTTCTTCAGGTACAGGGTCGGGTAATTCATTGGCGGCTGCACCATCCACTGCTGAATACTTAAAGCAGCCAACACGGTCAAGTTTGGCTTCTTGCAACCAATCTAACAACATTTGAAAGTCTTCTTCGGTTTCACCTGGGAAACCAACCACAAAAGTGGAGCGTAACACTAAATCAGGGCAAATTTCGCGCCATTGTTTAATGCGCGCTAGGGTGTTTTCGCTGTGCGCTGGGCGTTTCATCAGTTTCAAAATACGCGGGCTAGCGTGTTGGAAGGGAATATCCAAATACGGCAAAATTTTGCCAGCGGCCATTAAGGGAATGACATTATCAACATGAGGATAAGGATACACATAATGTAAACGTACCCACACACCGAGTTCGCCTAAGGCTTCGCAGAGTTCTT
>JBKJUH010000023.1:0-2605 GCA_046590075.1 Agitococcus sp. | reverse complement strand
TGTCGGCTGGCGGCAAAATGACCAAGTCTTTGATGCGGTCAGTTATACCAATAAAGTGTTAGTGCCAAGCACCACTATTTCACTGGCGTATGTCAATAAAATTCATAACATCGTTGGCAAAATTATTCCCGTGTCTGCACCGATGGTTAATGTACGTTATAGCAAAGTTTCAGGTGATTTTGGTATTAACGCCAGTGCGTTTTATTACGGCATTGAGTACGACACCGCACCAACAACATTAACCTCTTTCCAAGATTTAGGCGTGAAGGTGGATGGTTCGGTCAAAGACTTTTTATATGAACTATCATTTGCCCAACAATCTGCTTATGCCGATGGTACAGCCGCCGTGGTTCCTGATGCCAATTATCACGACATTCAATTGGGTTATATGATGGGCCCCGTAACGGTGAAAGTGCAACAAGAAGTATTGGAAGCAGGTTTCAAAACACCACTTGCCACTTTACACGCCTTTAATGGTTGGGCAGACCGCTTTTTAGCAACACCCGCAAAAGGCTTAGAAGATACCAATATTAAAGTGCTGGTTAAATATTGGGGCATGAATTTTGTGTTAGCCGCACATGAGTTTAAGGCGGAAACCGATGGCACAAAATATGGTAATGAAATTGATGTTTCCGTCGCTAAAAACATCAATAAAAACCTGTCGCTTTTAGTTAAAGCAGCACAATATTCGGGCGAAAGCTCCGCACCGATATTGGCATTAAAAAGTGATGCCACCAAAACATGGTTACAACTTGCTTATAAGTTTTAATCGTCTCAGTGCCTTGGGCGAGCAAAACAACAATAGCCCAAAAGACCCCCTATTGCCGTCTATTGACGGCTTTTTTATCTCTTGGATTTAGAAAGTCAGTGCTATGATAGCCACTCATTAAACCATGAGTAATGTCTATGACGTGCTGGCAAAAATGCCTAAGCGTGAGCATCGCTTTTTGGCTGTCGGGTTGTCAGTCACTCCACTATTACGGCCAATCGGCTAAAGGACAATGGCAAATTCTCAGCCAACGTCAAGCCAATGCTAAAATCATCGCCAATCCTGCATCATCCCCAAAACTGATTGCCCAATTACAAATTATTGAAAATATCAGACTTTTTGCCGCAAGTTTAGGTTTGCCCACCAAAGGCCAATACGATACCTATGTAGACATTCATCGGCCTTATGCCATGTGGTCAGTAGCCGCGACACCCGAGTTGTCATTATCTGCAAAAACATGGTGTTATTGGTTGGTAGGTTGTTTAGGTTATCGCAGTTTTTTTGAGCAGACATTGGCAGAAAATTATGAGCAGCAATTAAAAACAGAAGGTTTTGATACCTATTTAAGCCGAGTCACCGCCTATTCAACATTGGGTTGGTTTCGCGATTCGGTGTTAAGTAGCTTTGTCAATAAATCCGAAACAGAATTGGCTGAATTATTATTTCACGAATTAGCGCATCAAGTGGTCTATGCCAAAGGCGACCCAACCTTTAACGAAAGTTTTGCCGATGTCGTGGCCGAAGCAGGGTTAAGGCGTTATTTGGTCGGTCGTGCGGATGGTTTTCAGCAAATTGTGATTCGTAAAAAACGTCAGCAACAGTTTGCGCAATTGGTTTTAGATTATCGCCAACAATTGCATAAAGTGTATCGTTCAACCCTCACAGATAATGACAAAAGACAGCAAAAACATGCACTATTAGCAGGGTTACGGCAAGACTATGAACAGCTCAAAGATGAACAATGGCAAGGTTATAAAGCCTATGATGCGTGGTTTGTCGAATTAACGAATGCTAAATTAAATAGCGTTTCCGTTTATAATGATTTAATGCCCGCATTGAACGCAATATTACGCGCTAATAACGATGATTTACCCGCTTTTTATCGAACATGCCAGCGTCTTGCTAAACTGTCCATTAAAGAGCGTCATCAAATTTTAAAAGAAGCCTTACTCCCAACTGATATTGCCCCGAGTTTACCATGATTGAGTTAACGGCTTTTAAAGAGCAACGAATTGCGCTGGCCTTGAGTGATTATTTACGCTCATTAGGCATTAATAATCATATTGATGTAGAGCCAGACCGCTTTGCCATTATTATAACTAATGCTGCCGATACCGAACGCGCCAATCGTGAATTGGACGGCTTTTTACATAATCCTAACGATGCCCGATATTGGCAAGCCTCTTGGCACACAGGCCAAATAGTCAAACCCATAACTCAAGCCAATGAGATGGGCGTAACAGACGTTTTACATAATTTATGGGCGCGATCAGGTATTTTTACTTTATTGATTAGTGTCATTTGTATTGCTGTTTTTTTGGCCTTAGAAGCCGTTGGCAAACCCATATTTGACGCGCTGAGCTATCCTGCCATCTTTGCCGATTTACAAACAAACCATGAATATTGGCGATTATTAACGCCCGTTTTTCTCCATTTTGGCGCAATGCACATTATTTTTAATTTATTGTGGTGGTGGGAATTAGGCGGTTTAATCGAGCGTACGCAATCGAAAATGCAATTATTCGGTGTGTTTTTTGCGACGGCTTTGCTGAGTAATTTTGCTCAATATGTGAGTTTTGGTGCAGGGTTTGGCGGACTTTCGGGCGTAGTTTATGG
>JBKJUH010000378.1:0-4464 GCA_046590075.1 Agitococcus sp. | reverse complement strand
ATACATTTTTCCTCCCCCCGCTTGAATGAGTTTAAATAGTTAATAAATTAAATCAAATTCAATGGTTATAATGATTTTTAAAATTTTAGTGAACTCTACTAATTACGGTGCTGAGCTATTAATTAAATACTAACAAAATGTTAATTTTACTTAACAGGTTTAGCCACAGATTGTGCTTAATTTCTCAACCAGATAATTTGAAGATAAAATATTTTTTAAACATTAATGTTAAAAGTTAAATTTAGAGAAAGCTTAACGTATTTAAAATGGCCCGAACGGGCTATTGTTTTTAATCCTTAAGTTATCTAATATCCGAACGTAAGCGATGTTCTTAATAGGTCCAGATATTATTTTATAAGGGATTTACAATGAAAAAGATTTTACTAGCATTAGGTTTTACATTGGTTGCAGCTTCAGCTCAAGCATCAATACACCCAGGTCCGCCGGTTTTACAATTATTTACTAACGGTGCAATTGTTTTTTCTGGTGACACGCACGATGTGATTGACGTTGCTGGTACTGATGCTCTGGGTGGTCAATTTGGTCAACTTTTTGCTTCACAAGCCACCACTTTTTTGGTGACTTTTTTAGGTAAAGAAGCGGCAAACACTAACTTTTACTTATCTAATGGTTCACAAGTAGCTGGTTCAGGTACAAATGTAGTATCAGTTGGTCAAACTTTCAGTTTTGATATTGCTGCAGGTGTTATTGATTTTGGCTTTACAGGTACTGGCGGTTTAACTGCTTCTAATACTAATGCAAACAACCAAAGAATTGCCTATATTACAAATGACGGTTCTAACATTGATGCAAATACTGGCAATCCATATGCGTTTTTAATTGGCTTTAACGATGGTGGCTCACGTGATGGCGATTACGATGACTACGTAGTTGGTGTTAGCACAGTGCCAGTGCCAGCAGCATTGCCTTTAATGGCTTCTGCATTAGGTGCTTTTGGTATTGCACGTCGTCGTAACAAAGCAAAAGCGGCTTAATGTTTAATTTGAGCTAAATACATTAGTTTGCGTGGCAAATTAAAAGCCTCCAATTGGGGGCTTTTTTAGCTTGTACGAACTGTGCTGTTTTATGAAAGATTATTCATGAACCCTAGAAATGATAAAGATTTAGAAGTAATCGTTAAAACTGCTGTAAATTTAGCATATAACGTTAGCTATGCATCTGCAGAAAATTTAATGTTAGATGCAGGAGTATCACTAAATACCATTGAGCGAATATTATATGATCCTAACAATGTCAGAAAAACTGATTTAAATAATAAAGATTTAACATCTTAAAAACTCAAATGTATAATATCGTTTGCGAATAAGTAACTTATCACTTTTAAACGATTATTGATATGTGCAGTAATTTTCAACCAATAAAATATCACCATAATTCTTGGTTAACAGGATTTCAGGTACAGTTTGCTAGTGAACCTTGGCGTGATGAAGTTTACCCCTCCTATCCTGAACCATTCGTTTATCTTGAAAATGAAAAAACCAAAGTGCGTTCTAGCACAATTTGGCTTGGTACCGCATTGGTCAAATTATAAAAAAGGTTTGGCCTTCGAACATAATGCATGTAGTAAAACGGTGCATTAAAAACAAATCATAGATTTTGGTTAGCCCGATCGGGCTATATCCTAAAGCGATAAGGGCGATTACCCTTGGGTTTCAAATTAATCAATTTAGGAAAAACATGAAGAAAATTTTATTAGCATTAGGTTTTACATTAATCGCTACATCTGCTCAGGCGATTACAATGGGCAATTTGACATTAAATACATTTGGTTCTACCTCTTTTATCGGAACAAACAATGTGATTAATGCGACATCTGGTTTATTTGGTCAACTTGCAGCCACACAAAGTACAAGACTTAAATTCACATTTTTAGGTAAAGAGGCTGCCAATACCAATTCTTTACTTCTTAATGGTTTAGTAGCGGCTGGTTCAACTACTAACACAGTATCTGTCGGTAATAGTTTCTTATTAAACTCAAATGAAGGTGCTGTTAATTTTGGCTTTACTGGTACTGGTGGAGTAACAACCTCTAATACCATTCAACCTGATGGCAACATTGCATTTATTGAGAACGTTGATTCATTAAAAGATGCTGATGGCAACGTGTTTGCATTTTTAGCTGGTTTTAATGATGGCGGTTCAGAAGATGCTGACTTTGATGACTTTGTAGTTGGTATTAATGAAGTAAGTGCTGTTCCAGCTCCTGCTGCAGCATGGTTATTTGGTTCTGCTTTAATGGGGTTCGTAAGCTTTAGACGCAAATCAATTTAATTAAGTAACATCAGCACCTAAAGACCTATTCAGAAATGAGTAGGTCTTTTATGCTTGAAAGATACTTTTTTAATTATTTACTTAAAGCGCCACCCTTATGTTTTTTACTGGGAGTAAATAGGATTATAAAAACAACAAATTAAACTTTGTATTTAGTAAAAATGAAAAAATATTCAAATGACTATTTTTAAATATAATCTCAATATTCACTAGAGATGCTTATAAAATTTTAAGTTCGTAATTAATCTTTTTTGGTTATGTTTGTGAAAGCAATTGTATCAATCGGTACTAAAAAAACTATCTAGACCTTTAATGCCCCCCACGCTTACCTTTGCTGTCTTTTGCTTACTTTTATGGCCGCCTACTGAATTGCGGATATGCGTATTTAACGTCTAAGCGGTTCCTAATAATTGAAACTCTAATAGTTTTATCCCGCCCCAATGTTCAATTAAAAACACTAGTTAAATTCCTAAATAACACTTATATATTTTTCTGCGTTCTCCTAAAGTTTTTATTAGGAGGAACATTAGATCAAACAACTTATAAATACAGCCTGGAATTTTTAGATAGTGTTACTTCAAGTGTTGTCCATAAATACACCTTAAGGAAGCTTATGTGCAGCCGAAGCCGTCTTACGCGTGATATAGCCGAACTTATTGAACACCTTCTCCTCGATGCGCCACTTGAGTTCGCGCAGATGGCGAGGCACCGTTGCGGAGCGACTATCCAAAACCTTGCTTAGATCGAAGAAGGTCAGTGACTGCGTATCACAGGTAACAGCTACCAACTGTCCGCTTGGATCGATGTCAATCCCTTTGGGACCGCCTTCTTGTGGGTTATAGCGACCTTGGCCGAACACGGTGTCGTCCATGACCCTAAACAAGCTAATAGGGTCGCGTCTGCCTTTCCAACTAGTACCGTTCTTCGCGTAGACGTTGACAAAGGGCGCTCCAGCGTCGGCGACTAGAATGTGCTTAAGGTCATGTGTAAAGCGCACTCCGTGAGGGCAGAGGACGTTACTAAGAATGCCATCCGGCTCCGCGCTTGGGTGCAATGTACGTGAACGATCGTAGAGCAAAACGCTGTGCGTGTTGTGGTTGCTGACCGCGATCCAGGCGCCGTCGGGGCTGACACTGATACCGTCAGGGATGTCAAGCCGGTGGGCCAACAGAATTTCGTCATTCGTCGCCTCATAATCAAGTCTGCGATCAAGCGTGTGCCGCGTCACGGTGTTGGAGTAGTTGTTGCAGACGAGCAGCTCGACCATGTGCGGGTCGAGTGGATAGACCGCCAGCGAACCGGGAGTGTGAATCAGACGGCCCGACCCGCCTACGAACTTCTGCCGCGCTGACACATGGTGCCTTGTCATTTTCGCACTTGGTGCGGGCACCTCGAAGGTCTCTACGTCGCCTTTACGATTAGCGACGACCAGCGTGTGTTCATCGAGAAAGCATAGACCGTGCGGATAATTTAAGGTAGGCGCCTCAATCTCAACAACGTCTGTTAGGCGGAGCGTGACACCATTAGCTGCAATATCGATTTCAATCTCGAAAACAGCTATTCGGTTGCCACGAAACCCAGCTAGGGCCAACCTCCGCCCGCTGGGTGAAAACATTAGATCCTCAGTTCGTCCAAGCTCAGCTAGAACGCTCGTCGATTTATCGCACGCAGTCCATTTCAAAGCATAGTCCATCAATTATTCTCCACCGCTTTCGCGTCCAGTTAAGTATTTCATGTTTAAACTAAATTGTTGCCAAATATTTTCTTCTGTTAATTAGTTGGTGGGCTAACGTAACAAGAGTTTATTGAGAAATGAGTAAGTTTTTTTATTTATTCCCAAATGATTTATTTAATTAAAATTTAAAAGTTCCTTGAAAGGCTTATTTTGTGAAGATTAAAAAATTAATGCTATCACTTTATAAAGCAATATTAAATAAATTAATAAATAATTAACGCAAGCTCTTGAAATTTTAAACTTCACCGAAAACTCTGTCGCTAAAGCAGTAGCAATTACATATTAATTTCAAATAAGCACCAAAACAATAGTCCTTCTAGGCTAAATAAACATATCTAGACTCCTTTTTTGTACATATAGTATTTTTCTAAGCTCATTCACTTGTTTCCCAAATCCACCTTTAAAAGCATTCCGTGAAGCCTTAGCCTTACCTTCAA
>JBKJUH010000356.1:0-6804 GCA_046590075.1 Agitococcus sp. | reverse complement strand
GGCCTGTGTATCGTGTCAATGAACAAGCCGAGATTCTTCGGGCAGGGCAGTTAATTGCCATTTATCCCCATTATTATGTTTGGCGTGATGCAAAAACGGGCAGTGATACCGTTTATGAAAGTCTGCCGTGGTTTTTGTGGGATGTTAGACCACAAGGATTTTTAGGGCGCGAGTTTAAGCAAGTACATCAAAGTTTAGCCTTGCCAGCGCGTTTACAAGATTGGCAAGATGATGATGTGTTGTTGTTTTTATTAAAGTTTGGTTTTGTCCAGCCAAGCCATTATTTGGTGGGTGAAGAAAGTCGGCTGTTGTATCAGCAGTTAAGAAAAGATATTTGGCAGCCCGACGAAGAAGACACGCTCGTCAAAGCACGTTTGGCCTATGAGCGCGAAGCCACTAAAATTATTACCCAAGAACAAGCAAAGTCAGCCGCCGCAGGTGAACAGCCGAAATTTGCTTTATTTGTCGTCGAAAATAATCAAGCCTTAGAATTGTTGGTAAAGTTTAGTCCACCATTACATACTGCAAACGGTCAGCGTTGGTCTGACTTATTAATTGCCGAACATCTTGCCTTGCAAACATTAGCGCATTTTGGCATTGCCACTGCCGCCAGTGCTATTGTCCGTACCGCAGGGCGTACTTTTTTAGAAGTGATACGTTTTGACCGCACCCCCTGTTTAGGGCGGCGTGGCATGGTGTCGTTAGATGCCGTCAGCAACGAGTTTGTTGGCCATAACAAAGCGTGGGATGAGCAAGCACAATCGTTATTTGCCCTGAAAAAAATCAGTGTACAAGACTATCAAACCATTCTTCATGTCTATGCTTTTGGTCGCTTGATTGCCAACGAAGATATGCACAACGGTAATATCAGCTTCTTTTTAGCCGATGATTTTGCGCTCAGCTTAGCTCCTATTTACGATATGTTGCCCATGTGTTTTGCGCCTTCTACACATGGCGAAGTGGTTGAGCGAGAAGTAAAAATAGCTCAAGCTACACCGTTAACACAAGCAATTTGGCCAACTGTTGAAACATGGACGCAGGAATATTGGCGCAGAGTGAGCAGTGATGCCCGCATCAGTGAGGCATTTAAGGCGATTGCGCGGCGGTATTTAACGTAGGGGTGCGATGCTCGCGCCCAACAAACAACAGGGCGCAAGCGTTGCGCCCCTACAGGCAAATACATCGTTTTTGTAGGGGCAGACCCATGTGTCTGCCCTAATTTAGTATAACCACGAGGGTTACCCCTACAGAAACGAAATCGTGTATTCCGCCTTAAAACTTTCTCCTGCCGCTAGGTGTTGAATGCCTGCTTTGCTCATTAACTCAGGCGCACCATTTTCTAAGTCCGCATAACCAAACCACGGCTCAATACATAAAAACGGTGAGCGTTTATGTTTGCCATCTGCCGTCCACAACGCTACTTCAGGAAAGCCCGTAAAATCGACGGTAACGCCATGCCCATGTTGACGGTTTTTTAAGCTAATGGTGTTAATTTGGCGATGCGGAAACACCAAGGCATCAATATCAAAATAACGATAAGTTAACGGAAATTGTTGTAGTGGTGTTTCAAACGGAACGGCTTTATCCACCAGTTGCATTGCCGTGTTTAACTGCCATAAATGATATTGTTGGGCTTGGTCAAAAGTAATATCGTAATCTTCAAATTGGTCATTTTCCTGTAGTTGTGTCGAAAAAGCAGGGTGTGCGCCAATAGAAAAAGGCATAGTTTTTGTATTAGGATTATTGACTTGCCATTGCACTCGCAAGGTATGTTCTTGCAAGGTATAAGCAATGATTAGCTCAAAATCAAAAGGATAGCGTAGTTGTGTTGCGTCGTTGGCGGTCACTAAAAAGACTAAACGATTGTCACTTTGCTCAATGCAGCTAAATTCCATATCACGCGCAAAACCGTGTTGGGGTATTTCGTAGGTGCGGCCATCAATTAGGGTGGTATTGTTAGTTAAACGGCCAACAATCGGAAATAAAATGGGCGATGTTCTACCCCAAAACTCAGGGTTGGCTTGCCACATATATTCCATATGGTGACGTTTAACACTTTTTAGTTCTGCGCCCATTGAGCTAACAGCTACAGTGCATTCAGAATTAGTTAGATGGTAAAGCATTCAAAGGTAGTTCCAAAGTTGAGGTAGGTGTAGATAAAGGGGGAATGGGAAATACGGTGTCCGTATCAATAAATACACGTATGTTGTTAGGTTTTGCTAAGCGTTGTCGTGCCCATTCTTTTATGTCTTTAAGTAACGCGGTTTTGTTTCTATAGTTTGGCGTTACGGTAACAAGCAAAATAATATCAGTACTTAAGTAAGCATTTGATGATTGTTCTACGCGCGCAATACGCAAACTACTGACTTGTGGATAAAAGCTTTGCAACTCTTTCAGCAGATTGCCCGCCTCTTTGAGCGTGTTAAGTGGTACTTGTGGAGTTTGTTTGAGCTTGGTGAAATCTTCGCGTAAGTTAGATAACTCTGTACGTAAGAGTGATGTTTGTACATTAATGTCACCTAATTGCGAAAACGAAAAACCTTGCTGAATATCGAGTTCTGCTTTTAAGTCGTGCGCTACAAGTTGTTGTTTGAGTTGTTCTTTTTGTTCTTCGTTAATGCCACTGCCACCAAAGGTTAAGCTAATCAGTTGACGTACAGGTTTAATCTCGTATTTGAGTAGGTAGTTGTTTTCGATTTTAATGGTATTAATAAAACTTTTTGCTTGTCGGTTAAAACGGTCTTGATTAATAAAAGAAATACCTAAATAAATACTCGGAATAAGCGTTAAAAAAACAATGGCTGACACATAACGATTGGCCTTTTGTTTTTTGCTGGAATCCATTTGTTGAATGAGCGGTTGACCAAAAAGACGGGTGGCAATCAGGGCAGACAAAGCAATAAAAACGGTATTAATGGTCAGTAAATATAATGCGCCCATTAAAAAACGCCATTGTCCTGTCGCTAAGCCATAACCTGCGGTACATAGCGGTGGCATTAAGGCGGTAGCAATAGCAACCCCCGTAATCACATTGCCTTTATAACGACTAACAATAGCAATAAAGCCTGCTAAGCCGCCAAAAAAAGCAATTAAAACATCATAAATATTAGGAGCAGTACGTGCTAATAATTCTGAGTGGGCTTCATTAATTGGCGAGACTGTAAAATATAAGGTTGAGACAACCAATCCCGTACTCACAGCAAAAAAATAATTTTTAATAGACTGTTTAACTAACGGAAAGTCATAAGTCCCAATACCATAACCCATACCAATAATAGGCCCCATTAATGGCGAAATGAGCATGGCACCAATAATAACAGCGGTTGAGTTGACATTCAGGCCAATGCTAGCAATCACAATGGCTACCATTAAAATCCATAAATTAGTGCCTTTAAACTCAATGCCACTCACGATGTTGTCATGAATGATTTGTGGTGATTCTTGCTCATGGGCTAGACTAAAATTCTTGGCGATTTTTTCAAGCATTATCATGCTCTCTGAGATGGTTGTGCGTTTATTAATGGATATATCAGCACAAAGTCAATACAGTTGTGTAACTGAAAGCCTTTGTCTGCTTGTTTATGGTTGTATTTTGACAATACGCGATACTGTCAAAAATAGTCATAGTATTTTGTTGCCAGTCAAAAGTTATCATCAAGGCATTACATCTTAGGAGCAATTAACGAATGCATGAGCCAGTAAAACCAACAACAGGATTGTGGATACTTACATCCTTGCTGACTCGATTTTTAAATAGCGAGAGTAAGGCGGGGATTATCCTCA
Organism: Agitococcus sp.; assembly: GCA_046590075.1. Classification (GTDB taxonomy): domain Bacteria; phylum Pseudomonadota; class Gammaproteobacteria; order Pseudomonadales; family Moraxellaceae; genus Agitococcus. Next base: position 3,021 of record JBKJUH010000356.1, on the reverse strand, counting down.
TTCTTTGTACTGTTGCATCTTTAGTGCTCGCCAATTCGGCATGGGGCGAGAGTTATAATCATCTATGGCATTTTAGCATTGCAGGCATGAGCATTGAGCACTTTATTAATGATGGCTTAATGGCAATTTTCTTCTTATTGGTTGGTTTAGAAATAGAACGGCAAATTTATGTCGGTGAGTTGCGTCAGTTGAAAGCAGCGTTATTACCTATTTTTGCTGCCATGGGTGGTATGTTATGTCCAGCATTGATTCATTATGCCTTTAATAATGGCACACCTTATCAAGATGGTTTTGGTATTCCTATGGCCACTGATATTGCCTTTGCCTTGGGAGTATTGTTGTTATTGGGCGATAAAGTACCTGTGACATTAAAAATTTTTTTAGTGGCATTGGCCATTATTGATGATTTAGGAGCCATTATTGTTATTGCTATCTTTTATAGTAAAGGCATTGCTTGGGGCTATTTAAGCGCAGCCTTAGCCATTTTTGCTGTTTTAGCGGTGCTGAATCGCTTAAAAGTGTATCGTTTAAGCCCTTATTTAGTGTTAGGCGCGGTTGCTTGGTATTGTATGTTGCATTCAGGTATTCACGCGACGATTACAGGCGTTATTTTGGCGTTTCTAATTCCCTTTCATGATGGTGGCGATGAGTCGCCCTCGTATGTTTTGGAGCATAAATTAACAGGTATTGTCGCTTTTGTTATTTTACCTTTGTTTGCTTTAGCCAATACTGCCATCTTGATTCCCAGTACATGGGCAGATCAACTCTTCAGCAACCATAGTTTAGGTATTATGTTGGGGCTAATACTCGGTAAGCCGATAGGAATTGTCGCGTTTACGGCATTGGCGGTTAAATTAGGTTGGTCATGTTTGCCGCCTGCAATGAGCTGGTCTCATGTGTGGGGAGTGGGCTTATTAGCAGGTGTTGGCTTTACGATGTCGATGTTTATTACTGTTTTAGCGTTTGAGCAAGCAGAGCATATTATCTCAGCTAAAATAGCTATTATGTTAGGCTCGTTATTGTCGGCTATATTAGGTGTTTTGTGGTTACTGTTTATGGCTAAACCGATGGCTCAGGAATCCTAATGTACAAAATTACGCTCTATGTTCCTGTGACGCATATCGAAGTAGTTAAAGCGGCGATGTTTGCCGCAGGTGCAGGGCGTATCGGCAATTATGACTGTTGTTCATGGCAAGTATTGGGTGTGGGGCAGTTTCGAGCCTTAGAGGGGGCGCAGCCATTTTTAGGGGCAATCAATGCGCTGGAACAAGTGGCAGAATATAAAGTAGAAATGGTGTGCGCAGAAGAGTGTTTGTCGGCAGCAGTCCAAGCGCTAATGGCCAGCCATCCTTATGAAGCGCCTGCTTATGATGTCATAAAAACAATAGATATGAAGTCAAAATAGTCACCATCTACCAAGTAAGATATTGATTATATGATGTATAATAATTAAATTGTGCCAATGAAAACGATAATATAGCCCTGTCAGTCCTAAGTTAATCAATGAGGGTGTTACCTATGTCAGAACGTACTGACTCAGCGATTGTCCTGCGTTTTATTTTTCAGGCTATGCGTAATGCGGGTTTGCCTGCGGAACAAGTATTGATGGGCGCAGGCGTAGGGCTTAATCATTTAGAGGCTAATGCTCGCACGCCATCAGCGGCACAAATTGCGTTCTGGCAATCCGCCGAAGCGGTTTCTAAAAATCCGCATATTGGTTTGTTTTTGGGTGAGCATTTGCCGTTGTATCGTGGCCAAGTGTTAGAGTATTTGTTTTTAAGTAGCTCGACCTTTGGTGAAGGCTTAAAACGGGTGTTGGCGTATCAACGTTTAATCAGTGATATCTTACAAGCACAGCTAGTCGTCAATGACGATGAGTGTTATCTCACCAATATACTAGATGATGGCGCATATCGACAGACCATTGAGTGTATTATGGTGGCAGTGTTGCGTTTTTTTCGCTTTGTTTCCGAAAGTCAATTTCAACCATTGATGATTTATTTTACACATACTGAAGGTGCGAATCCTGAAGAGTATGAGCGCGTCTATGGTTGCCCCGTGGTCTTAGGTGCAGAGTCCATCCGCGTTTATTTTAAGCCAGAGGTGTTAAGTTCGCGTATTTGGCAAGCGGAGCCCGAGTTACTGCGCTTTCACGAACAGTTAGCCCACGAAAAACTTCAAGAGTTAGCACGCTTTGATTTAGTCACCGATGTGAGACGAGCGATTGGTGAGTCCTTAGAAAGTGGTAATACCAGTTTAGAAACCATTGCGAAGCGCTTAAATGTTGCGCCGCGACGTTTACGCAGTCAGTTAGCGGAAGCGGGCAGTAGTTTTAATCAAGTGTTGGCAGATTATCGTTGTCGTTTGGCCAAACGATTATTGGCACACACCAGCGAAAGTATTGAGCAAATTGTGTATTTAACGGGCTTTTCTGAGCCAAGTACGTTTTATCGAGCCTTTAAGCGGTGGACAAATATCACCCCCATTGAATACCGAAAGAAAAAACAAGCGTAGAAAGAGGTATTAAGAGGGATTTCTAAGCTAGTGTACCCCGTTCGCACTGAGCCTGTCGAAGTGCCTTGCGATAAGTGCTTCGACAGGCACAGCATGAACGGAAAATACAGGGAAACTTTAATTAGAAGCGAAACTCACCGCCAATCATTGCGCCATCATAAAGATTGTGTGAGCCTAGATTGCCGTAGTCAGCACGATTGTTACGATAACCAACGTAAGCCGTAAATTGCTCACTGACTTGATATTCACCACGTAATTCAAGTTCGCGATAGTCGTTCATGTCGCCAAACGACAATACATTAGGGGCAAAATAACCCGACAACGACACAGAGACATTTTTATTGGCGGCAGGCGTTACACGTATCAGACCACCAATGGCAATGGCGGTGCCATCGGGTAATGAATCGTGTTGTTGAAATACCGCTTTACCGCCAATCAGCGCAGTAATGTCGTTATTCAGCGTTTGTTTTAAGTTAAAACCCGCAGTTATGGAATTGCCTAAATCAC
>JBKJUH010000349.1:0-7666 GCA_046590075.1 Agitococcus sp. | reverse complement strand
GAATAAAGGCATAACGGCCGTCAGTACTCAATCCGCGAAAATCACAGGTTTCATAAATACCGCGCTGAGTGGTTTGTGCTTGAATCTGAACGGCTGACACCATGCTAAGCTACTCTTAGAACTCTAAAATACCCATTAACCGCCAAAATTAGCTTCTACTCGAAAGATTACCGAGGATTTAACATCCCAGTTTTGCGCTCGATAACGGCTAAGATGCGGCTCTACTTCATAATAAAGCCACGGCCGCCAAAAAGACTGTCGATACAAGACAAATAAACTATCACTGTCAATATGCCAATTGGGGCGTTGTGTGCCTTCAAAAACAACGCCATAAGAAATGGTTTTTTGTTGTCCTAAGCGATGCAATACGCTCCAATCTTGCGACCAACGCATACCGACTGGCTTGGGTTCATTTTGCCAATACTGCAAGGCATTACCGACACGAAAGACCGTTTTATCGTTTACTAAGCGTTCGGCACTCAGTTGCGTTAAACTTTTTCCTTGCTCTTTAATGCCGTAGCGCAAGGTTTCTATGACGTTAATCATCGTGCTATCACTGACGCGCCAACTGCGTTGACCACGCGCACGCACATAAATATCGGGCGTTGAGTGTAAGCCAATATCAAAGCTGTATTTAACTCGCGAGGTATAATCGGGAAGCCAACGAATAGCGGCACTGGTTTTGGGTTCGGGGCTATTGGTGGTTAATTGGTTACGTTCGGGGTGAAGGGTATCTTCATCATCACTCACTACTAGGCGTAAACGCCGTCTGGCATTGGGTAATATTGCTGATGCTCGAAAACGCATTTTGGCACTTAAGCCATTACTTTCGTACCAATTAAAATCATTGATAAGTCGCAATCTCAATTTAGCATCAGCCATATCAGGCGCGTGACCAAATAATCCATCAAACCATTCGGCGGTGGTGGTTGTCCGATTGGACAACATACAGTGCTGGCTATCAATCCAACCTAAAAAACGTCCTTCGGCATCACGGCTAATACAATCTATGAGGGGAGCTGAGTTATTTTGAGGTGTGTCTGCCGCTACAACTGGCTTTGCTTCGGCAATTACAATGGGTTGTGCAACATCGTTACTGTTAGCGGTAGGCTCAGGCAACGTCAACTTGAGCGGCTCATCGGCAGCAAATGCTAATTGCATCATCATCGCCAAAGTGATGGCAACTATGTGCTGTTGCCAACGATGACTCCTTGTTTTCGCTAAAAAATACCTCACGCTTGCCTCCTTCTGTAAGGGGGTGAGCATAACGACTTGCCGCCTGTTAAGAAATAAGAATAATAAAAAACCTACAAGACGGTGACATCTCGTAGGTTTTAGGTGATACGAAGAAAGAAACTTAGAAATAAGACATGTCAAAGTTCATCACCGCATCTGAACCCGACTTTAAAGACGCTAAACGTGAGGTCAACTCAGGCAACATGCGCGTGGTGAAGAATTGAGCTAAACGCAGTTTATCCGCATAAAAGACATCATCTTTACCAACAGCCGCTTTTGCCATCATTGCCCACATATAGGCATAACCCAACAAACCAAAGGCGTGCAGATAATCCACCGCTGCGGCATTGATTTCTTCAGGGTTACGATTAGCTTGTTCAATCACCCATTGGGTAGCCACTTCAATTTCTTTAGCTGCCTGCTCTAAGGCATTATGGATGAATGCCAAGTTAGCATCGCCTGCCAATGTCGCGTTAAACTCACGAATTTCGGCAATAAATGAAGCAACAAACACGCCGTTATTTTTGGCGACTTTCCGTCCCATTAAGTCTTGGGCTTGTACACCGTTAGTACCTTCGTAAATTTGAGCAATACGCGTATCACGCACATATTGTTCCATGCCCCATTCACGAATAAAACCATGACCACCAAACACTTGTTGTGCTTCCACACAGGCATCAAAACCTTTGTCGGTTAAGTAGGCTTTTACCACAGGTGTTAATAAAGCAACACGGTCGGCTGCCGCTTGGCTAACCGCAGGGTCGGCACTGTATTTTGTTTGGTCAAGAATTTTTGCCGCATACATGGCAAAACAACGAGCCGCTTCGTTATGGGCACGAACACGCAATAACATGCGACGAACATCGGGGTGAACCAACAAGCTATCGGCCATTTTTTCGGGCATTTTTGCGCCAGTCGCCGAACGACCTTGTAAGCGGTCACGCGCATAAGCCGCCGCGTTTTGATAAGCCGCTTCGGAAGCACCTAAACCTTGAATACCCATCGACAAACGTTCGTAATTCATCATCACGAACATCGCTGCCAAGCCCTGATTGACTTTGCCAATTAAAAAGCCTTTGGCACTATCAAAGTTCATGACGCAAGTTGCCGAACCTTTAATACCCATTTTATGTTCGATAGAGCCTGCCGCAACAGGATTACGTGCACCCAAAGAACCATCTTCGTTCACTAAAAACTTCGGCACGAGGAACAAAGAAATACCGCGCGAACCCGCAGGCGCATCAGGTAACTTTGCCAATACCAAATGCACGATATTGTCGGTTAAATCGTGTTCGCCACCTGTAATGAAGATTTTTGTGCCCGAAATAGCATAACTACCATCAGCCAATGGCTCGGCTTTGGTACGAATAATACCCAAGTCTGTACCTGAATGTGGCTCGGTCAAGCACATGGTACCTGCCCATTCACCACTGTACATTTTTGGCAAGTACATAGCATTGATTTCGGGCGTGGCGTGTTGAGCCATTGCCATTGCCGCGCCAATACTTAACAAAGGATAAAGCGTAAATGAAGGATTAGCGGCAAAAATCATTTCGTCGGTCATTACCGTGACCATTTTTGGCAGGCCTTGACCGCCAAACTGCTCGTCTGCACCTAAACCAATCCAACCTGCTTCGGCGTATTGCTTAAAGGCTTCTTTGAAACCTTTAGGTGTGGTTACTACACCATTATTGATGCTACAACCCTCTTCATCGCCAGAGCGATTAATGGGCGCCAAGACATTTTCGCTGACTTTCGCCATTTCTTCTAAAATTGCACTGACGGTATCGCTATCAACATGGCTTAAAGCAGGATTACTTTGCCAAAACGCGTCGGCATTAAACACTTCATTTAACACAAAACGCATATCACGGAGGGGGGCTTTATAAATAGGCATGATTGTTCTCTTAGTTAATTAAACCCTCTCCCCCCACCCTCTCCCCGAGGGAGAGGGAGTAAGATGCCTTGAGTCCTCTCTCCCCGAGGGAGAGAGTTAGAGAGAGGGTTATAGAAAATCTCGTAAAAAAGCCCGCAAACATCGCGGGCTCTTTCGTTTACGATAGTATTATCGCAAAATTAGAATGCGAAAGCATCCGCGGTCATTTGCATCAAGGTTTCTGCACCGCCGTCAATCATTTCAACATGACCTCTGGTACGTGGCAGAATTTTCTTGAAGTAGAACTGTGCCGTTTGGATTTTTGCTTTGTAGAACTCAGCATTCCCTTCGCCAGCAGCCAACTTGGATTGAGCAACTTGTGCCATCCATGCCCACAGGTAGGCCAGCGTGACATAACCCGAGTACATCATGTAATCAACGGCGGCTGCACCAGCTTCATCAGCATTGCCCATCGCTTTCATGCCGATACGCGTAGTCATATCGCCCCACTCTTTATTCAGCGCCGCTAGTGGTGCAACAAATTGCGCCATATCCGCATTACCTTCATTGGCTTGGCAGAATTTATGCACAATTTTGGTGAAGTTACGCAACATCGCGCCTTGAGTTTGCAAGACTTTACGGCCTAACAAATCCATCGCTTGAATTTGAGTCGTGCCTTCGTACAACATGGCAATACGGGTATCACGAACGATTTGTTCCATGCCCCATTCACGAATAAAGCCATGACCACCAAATACTTGTACGCCATGATTTGCCGCTTCGTAACCCACTTCGGTCAAGAATGCTTTAGCGATAGGAGTCAAGAAAGACATCATGTCGTCAGCGGCTTTCTTCTCTTCGGCATCTTGCGTAGTAGCAACGATATCGTTATAGCTAGCCAACAAGTAAACCATCGCACGACCGCCTTCAGCGAAGGCTTTTTGCGTCAACAATAATTGACGGACGGCTGGATGGACGATGATTGGATCTGCTTCTTTCTCAGGCGTTTTAGGACCCGTTAATGAACGCATTGCCAAACGATCACGGGCATAAGCCAACGCACCTTGGAACGAACCTTCTGCTGCCGCCACACCTTGAACAGCCGTACCAATACGGGCGGTATTCATAAAGGTGAACATGCAGTTCAAGCCTTTGTTGGCTGGGCCGATCAGGAAGCCTGTTGCTCCGTCAAAGTTAATGACGCAAGTAGAAGAAGCTTTGATACCCATTTTGTGTTCAATAGAACCACATTTCACACCGTTACGTTCGCCAGTTGGCATGAACTTAGGAACGATGAACAAGGAAATACCTTTAGTGCCTTTAGGCGCATCTGGCAGACGAGCTAACACGATATGGACGATATTATCGGCCATGTCATGTTCACCCGCAGAGATGAAAATTTTAGTACCTGTGATTTTATAGCTACCATCTGCTTGTGGCTCGGCTCTGCTACGAATAATACCCAGGTCCGAACCCGCGTGGGACTCGGTCAAACACATCGTGCCTGTCCATTCGCCCGAAATTAACTTGGTCAAGTAAACTTCTTTTTGCACAGCATCGCCGTGAGCTTCAATAGTGTTGATAGCACCGTGCGACAAACCTGGGTACATGCCCCAAGACCAGTTCGCTGTGCCCATCATTTCGCTCATCACGGTACCAAGTGATGGCGGCAAGCCTTGACCGCCATGCTCAACCGGAGCAGCTAACGAGCCAAAACCTAATTCAACATATTTTTTATACGCTTCTTTGAAGCCTTTTGGTGTCGTCACCACGCCATCATTAAATTGACAGCCTTCTTCGTCACCACTACGATTGATTGGCGACAGTTCATTTTCGCAAAATTGCGCACCTGCTTCCAACACGCTATCCACTAATTCGCGGTTAGTCTCTGCAAATGCAGGAATACTGGCGTAGTGTTTTTCTATGTTCAACATGTCATGCAGAATAAATTGCATATCACGGAGCGGAGCTTTATATTGAGCCATCGTAACAACCTCTCACAAATGTACTGGGACTTTTCACCCAGAGAAAGCCGCATCTAAAAAAATGCGGACAAATTACTATAGATACAGTGTAGAAATTAGCCTTCACACAATACAGTCAATTTAATGACCGACCGTTCACTGATCTATTGCCACCGTCACTTCCTGTGCTGATTTGTACCAAAAACAAAACCCTGTTTCGCCTCTACAAAATTTTATTTTGTATAATACAAAATCAGAGTACAGGAACGACACAGGCTAAAAGCGGTGCTGTGTTATCATTAGCCACATTAACAACCGAGAGTTTGCTATGAAAAAGTTATCTATTGTCACCTTATGCCTTGTCGCAATAGTGGGATGTGCTTATCAACCGCCTGTTGCTGGCCAGCCAACACGCCCTCAATTTAAAGATTCCGTTGCGGGTATGGCAACAGTAACGTCTTTAATGGTGTTAATGGATGTCAAACGTCAACAGACGCAAAACACGCTCAAAGCTCAATCAAATTCGCAAGGCATTGCCAAATATCAGTCGCGCTTAACCGCCATTGATGCCGTCAAAGGTAATTTAGTGAACTACGCTAGTGGTCAATTATCGCTGGGTGATAGAATTTCGCTAGTGAATGCAACGAGTGATATTGTTAAATCGAGATTGCCAGATTATGGTGATATTATTGCCACACTCAGCTCGCTGACACAGGTGTTAATGACTGTTCAGCAGCAAACACAAACCGCAAAATAACAATAAACTTATGGGGTGAAGGTTTTACATACCCTTCACCCTACTTAATAAAAAATTTCTTCTGGCAAGTTTTTTGCAGAAAAAACCACGGGTCGCTCATGAGTCTGCGCAAATAAACCCGACTTATTGCGTTAATTTGGCTTTGATTTATTTGACTCCGCGATGTCCGCACTTGAAGCGACGTATTTTCGCGGTATAATGCAATGTTTCTCCGTGAACTACCAATCTAGCATCACGCTGGCTTTTTTTGACCACTTGCGTGTACATAAGTACGCGCCAATGTTTTGCTTTATGAGGATCAAAGTGTGAAGGCAACTGCAGTACCTGAACGGCAAGGGTTGTACGATCCCGCCAATGAACACGACGCTTGCGGCGTAGGCTTTATCGCCCACATCAAAGGTCAAAAAAGCCACTCAATCGTCGAACAAGGCCTATTGATTCTAAAAAACTTAGATCACCGCGGTGCGGTTGGCGCAGATCCGTTGATGGGTGATGGCGCAGGCATTCTCATTCAAATTCCCGACCAATTCTTCCGTAATGAGATGAAAAGTCAGGGCATTAGCTTGCCTGCTTTCGGCGAATATGGCGTTGGCATTTGTTTTCTGCCCCAAGAAAGTGCATCACGCATGGCTTGTCAGGAAGAAATTGAACGCGCTATTTTAGCGGAAGGCCAAGTATTACTCGGCTGGCGCGATGTTCCTGTTTCTAGCACCATGCCGATGTCGCCTACGGTTAAAGCCAAAGAGCCTGTGATTCGTCAGGTTTTTGTCGGTCGTGGTACAGATATTGTCGTTACCGATGCCCTTGAGCGTAAGTTATACATTATCCGTCGTCGTGCAGCGAATGCCATTAAAGCCTTAGACTTAGTTCATGGCCAAGAATTTTACGTTCCTTCTTTCTCGGCGCGCACCATTGTCTATAAAGGCATGTTGTTGGCTGACCAAGTGGGCGAATACTATGTAGACTTGCAGAATCCTGCGTGTGTGTCCGCGTTGGCCTTAGTACATCAACGGTTTTCGACCAATACTTTCCCGACATGGGATTTGGCGCATCCGTTCCGTATGATTGCTCACAACGGCGAAATCAATACCTTACAAGGTAACGTCAACTGGTTTAAAGCCCGCGAACAAGCCATTTCCTCACCTATTCTCGGCGATGATTTGAAAAAAGTGTGGCCTTTACATTACCCTGGTCAATCCGATTCAGCGGCGTTTGATAATGCCCTCGAATTATTGGTGATGGGTGGTTATTCCTTAGCACAAGCGATGATGTTAATGATTCCAGAAGCGTGGGAAAAACACACGCTCATGGACGAAAAACGCCGCGCCTTCTACGAATATTACGCTGCCATGATGGAGCCGTGGGATGGTCCTGCTGCGGTTGCCTTTACCGATGGCCGTCAAATTGGCGCAACCCTTGACCGTAATGGTTTACGTCCTGCACGTTATTTAGTCACCGATGATGACTTGGTAGTCATGGCCTCTGAATCAGGTGTATTACCGATTGCCGAGAAACGTATCGTCAAAAAATGGCGTTTACAACCTGGCAAGATGTTCCTGATTGACACAGAGCTTGGCCGTATTATTGACGACCAAGAACTGAAAGACTCGTTGGCCAGTGCCAAACCTTATCGAGAATGGATTGAAAAAATCCGTATCAAACTCGATGAGTTACCTGTTGCCGAAGAAGCCGCTGAACCATCGACTGCGTCATTATTGGACCGTCAACAAGCTTTTGGTTATACGCAAGAAGACATTAAGTTTATTCTTGAGCCGATGGCCGCCAATGGCGAAGAAGCGACAGGCTCCATGGGTAATGACTCTGCCCTGCCTG
>JBKJUH010000185.1:0-7135 GCA_046590075.1 Agitococcus sp. | reverse complement strand
GTTGTCCTGCCTCGTTAAATTAATGTCAGTTTGACTATTTAGGACTTACGCGGTTATCGCTTATTTGCTCGCTAAACAATCGTTGCCAACGATTTTTAGTTCACAAAACGCGCTAATCGCGGTGCGATGCATAAGTCCTGAGTATTTTGACAGTTAATATCGCCATTAAGCTAATAATAGCGTCGCAAAATCGGATATTTGTTATCTTAACTGAGAAAATAACCGCGTAAGTCTATAGAATAGCCATTTTAACGCAACTTTAGGTTCAGCGCATTGTGAGTGTTCGCATTACTAACCAAAAGCTCAGTCGAAGTAGTAAAGAATGGCTACAAGAGCACATGACTGACCATTATGTGCAACGTGCGCAAAAAGACGGTTATCGCTCACGAGCGGCGTATAAACTGTTAGAAATTCAGCAAAAAGATAAACTATTCAAAACAGGTATGACCGTGGTTGACTTGGGTTCGGCGCCAGGCAGTTGGTCACAAATCGCCGCTAAATTAGTCGGTGACAGTGGTTTGTTACTGGCTTCCGATATTTTGCCAATGGATGCTTTGCCCGATGTTCACTTTATTCAAGGTGATTTTCGCGAAGAAGGCGTCTTTAATAATTTATTGGTCGCGTTGAATCAACGACCCGTTGACCTTGTAATTTCCGATATGGCACCCAATATTGGGGGTAATGCCTCTGATCAGCCACGCGCCATGTACCTGTGCGAGTTAGCCCTTGACTTTGCGATGCGTGTGTTAAAGCCTGATGGTAAGTTTTTAGTCAAAGTCTTCCAAGGAGAAGGTTATGACGACTACCGTAAACTGGTCGCGCAAGAGTTTACTGCCATTAAAAGTCGTAAGCCCGAAGCATCACGCGCCCGTTCACGAGAAATGTACTTACTGGCGACAGGTTTTAAGGCTAAATAAGGCTGTATAAATCAGGACTTACGCATCGCTCCGCGATTAGGGCGTTTTGTGAACATAAAGCCGCCTAAAGCGGCTGAAATGTGAACAAATAAGCGATAACCGCGTAAGTCCTAAAATGAAAGCATAAACGCATTAGCGCGCAAGCGATTAATGCTGACCTTTGGGGAGTGTTCAGTAGCGGCATGATTATTTTTGACCGTTATTGTTAAAACTCAAGTCGGCGATAAACCTAGGATTTTGACCCTTGAACGATATGATGAAAAACCTCCTCTTATGGTTAGCTATTGCAGGCATTTTAGTGTTTGTCTTTAGCAATTTTAATCAACAAATACCTGCGAAAATGGTCACTTATTCCGATTTTGTCACATCGGTGAGTAGTGGTGACGTCAAACGTGTGCGTATTGAAGGCTTAACAATTAGTGGCGAACGCGCTAATGGCGAAAAGTTTGAAACGGTACGCCCACCCATTCCCGACCCCGAACTGATGAATGACTTACTCGATAAAAAAGTTATTGTGGAAGGGGCTGCACCAGAACAACAAAGTGTGTGGATGCAACTGTTAGTGGCCAGTTTCCCCATCATCTTAATTATTGCCTTGTTTATGTTTTTTATGCGGCAAATGCAAGGTGGTGCAGGTGGCGGTGGCGGTCGTGGCGGGCCAATGGGTTTTGGCAAGTCACGCGCACGCATGTTGTCCGAAGATCAAATCAAAACCACCTTTGCGGATGTTGCAGGGTGTGATGAAGCCAAAGAAGACGTGCAGGAAATTGTCGAGTTTTTGCGTGACCCAGCCAAGTTTCAACGTTTAGGCGGCAAAATTCCGCGTGGCGCGTTAATGGTTGGGCCACCGGGAACAGGTAAAACCTTGTTGGCAAAAGCGATTGCTGGTGAAGCGAAAGTGCCGTTCTTTAGTATTTCAGGTTCTGATTTTGTTGAGATGTTTGTCGGTGTCGGTGCCTCGCGTGTCCGTGATATGTTTGAGCAAGCGAAAAAACAAGCACCCTGCATTATCTTTATTGATGAGATTGATGCTGTCGGTCGTCAACGTGGCGCAGGTTTAGGTGGTGGCAATGACGAGCGTGAACAAACTTTAAATCAACTATTGGTTGAAATGGACGGTTTTGAAGGTAACGAAGGTATTATTATTATTGCCGCTACCAACCGTCCTGATGTACTGGATTCAGCATTGTTAAGGCCAGGTCGTTTTGATCGTCAGATTATGGTGGCCTTGCCCGATATTCGTGGCCGTGAACAAATTTTAAAAGTACACATGAGAAAAGTGCCACTCGGTGAAAATGTCAATCCTGAATTAATTGCGCGTGGCACACCGGGTTTTTCCGGTGCTGATTTGGCCAACTTGGTCAATGAAGCGGCATTATTTGCGGCGCGTACCAATAATAAAACCGTGGATATGCGTGAGTTTGAGTTGGCAAAAGACAAAATCATGATGGGCGCAGAACGCAAATCCATGGTGATGTCAGAAAACGAAAAACGTAATACCGCCTATCACGAAGCGGGACACGCTATAGTCGGGCGGTTATTGCCAGACCATGACCCTGTGTATAAAGTGTCGATTATTCCGCGTGGTCGTGCCTTAGGTGTGACGATGTTTTTGCCCGAAGAAGACCGTTACTCTTGGTCAAAATTGAATATCGAAAGTAAAATCGCGGTGTTGTTTGGTGGTCGTATTGCCGAAGAAATGACGCTAGGCTTTGATGGCGTGACCACAGGTGCTTCTAACGATATTCAACGGGCGACCGAGTTGGCGCGTAATATGGTGACCAAATGGGGTTTGTCACAAAAATTAGGGCCGATGTTGTATGCCGAAGAAGAAAACGATGTCTTTGGTGGTCGTAAGCAAAAGAATGTTTCCGAGCAAACGGCGCAAAATATTGACGGCGAAGTGCGAGTCATTATTGATAAATGTTATGACACAGCCCGTCATTTATTAGAGACGCACCGTGATGTTTTAGAGTCAATGGCCAATGCCCTAATGGAGCTTGAAACCATTGATGCAGGGCAAATTGATGATTTAATGGCAGGTAAACCGCCACGACCTGCTCATAGCTCGTCCAGTTTAACCGAAAAGCCCTTAGCGAAGCCTGATACCGATGCCAGTGTGTAAATGAAACGGCTTCTTGTTTGTGGCGATAAATTATTAGATTTATCGTCACCCGTGATGATGGGTGTGTTAAATGTCACACCCGATTCTTTCTCAGACGGTGGTCGTTATTTGGATAGGGATAATGCCTTACGTCAAGCAGAAGCTATGCTCAACGAAGGGGCGGTGATTATTGACGTTGGCGCAGAGTCCACGCGCCCAAACGCCAATCCTGTGAGCGAACAACAAGAATTAGACCGAATACTACCAGTCATTGAATGTATCAAACAGCACTTAGATGTCATTATTTCTATTGATACCAGTACGCCAAAAGTCATCAGCGAGTCGGCTTTGTTGGGTGCAGGTCTGATTAACGATGTGCGCGCATTACAGCGTGAAGGCGCATTAGTTGCCGCCGCCGCTACGGGCTTGCCGATTTGTTTAATGCACATGCAAGGCCAGCCGATGACCATGCAGCAACAACCCCGTTATGACTCTGTGGTTGATGAAGTAAAAGCATTTTTGCAGCAGCGTATTAATGCGTGTGTGGCGGTAGGTATTACCCGCGAACGGTTATTGCTGGATGTGGGTTTTGGTTTTGGCAAAACACTGGCGCATAATTTAGAATTATTGCGGCGGCTGGCGGAGTTTGAAACATTCGACTTGCCTTTATTGGTGGGAATGTCGCGCAAAAGTATGTTGGGTGCTATTTTAGGGGGTGCGCCTGTTGATGGACGATTGTTTGCAGGCGTAGGCGCAGCAACGATTGCAGTCATGAATGGGGCCAGTATTATTCGCACTCATGATGTCAAAGCCACCAAAGAAGCGATTGCTGTAGTTACAGCTATAAATGGTTTAAGGGATAAATAAAATGAGCCGTAAATATTTTGGTACCGATGGTATTCGTGGTTTAGTGGGTGAGTTTCCGATTGTGCCTGAATTTGCCATGAAATTAGGTTGGGCAGCAGGCAAAGTCTTGGCGGCCAGTGGCCAACCGTCGGTGGTCATTGGCAAAGACACTCGTTTGTCAGGTTATCTATTAGAGTCAGCGTTACAGTCGGGTTTATCCGCCGCAGGTGTCGATGTGCGCTTATTAGGGCCAATGCCAACACCTGCCGTCGCCCATTTGGCGCGTGCTTTTCATGCCAGTGCAGGTATTGTTATTTCGGCTTCGCATAATCCCTATTACGATAATGGCATAAAGTTTTTTTCGGCAATGGGCAAAAAACTGCCCGATGATATCGAATTGCAAATCGAAGACTGGCTCGAAAAACCCATCACCATCGATAAGCCTGACGCATTAGGCAAAGTCTTACGCCAAGAAGACGCGCGTGGTCGTTATATCGAATTCTGTAAGGCCAGCTTTCCCTATCATTTAAACCTGAAAGGGTTAAAAGTTGTCGTGGATTGCGCGCATGGTGCCACCTATCAAGTCGGCCCTGCGGTGTTTCGTGAGCTCGGTGCAAAAGTCATTACCGTGGCGTGCGAACCGAATGGCATGAACATCAACGAAGATTGCGGATCTACTCATCCTCAGGCCTTGCAAGCCGCTGTTTTGATTAATAAAGCAGACTTAGGTATTGCCTTTGATGGTGATGGCGACCGTATTGTCATGGTTGACCATACGGGTTCAGTAATTGATGGTGATGAAATTCTGGTGATGATAGCGCGCGCGCGTCTGCAAGAAAACCCCAATTTAGGTGGTGTTGTTGGTACGTTGATGAGCAATATGGGCATGGAAGTTGCCCTGCGTGAGATGGGTTTAGATTTTGTCCGAGCTAAAGTCGGTGATCGTTTTGTCATGGCTGAGTTAGATAAACGCGGTTGGACATTAGGTGGTGAAGGCTCAGGCCATATCGTTTGTTTGGATAAAACCACCACAGGTGATGCCATTATTGCCGCCTTACAAGTATTAACCGCTGTGGTGCAAAGTGGTCAATCGTTACATGAGTTGCGTCAAGGGATGACCAAGTTCCCACAACAGCTGATTAATGTCAAAATTGCGCAAAAATCCGACCCAATGCAAAATGCAGAAATTGCTGCTGCCGTTAAACAAGCCGAACAGGAATTAGGTGCGCGAGGACGGGTGTTATTGCGAGCTTCGGGAACTGAACCCTTGATTCGCGTCATGGTAGAGGGTGAGCATCAACAACAAATTAGCCGTATCTGCCAAGATTTGGCCGAGCAAGTACGCACAGCATTAGGTTAACTTTAACTAAGTGAGAGTTGGATGATGGCAATGAAGCGCACAAAATTAGTCATTGGCAATTGGAAAATGAATGGCAGCTTTGTCATTAACGCGATACTAATCAATGACATACTCAATAAAGTCGATGGTATAGAGATTGCGATTGCACCACCAACTCTTTATTTGGCGGCAGTACGCCAACAACTGACAGGCAATGCTATTGAGTTAGCAGCACAAAATGTTGCCAGCGAAGGCCAAAAAGGGGCATATACGGGCGAAACTTCCGCAGCCATGCTTGCCGAAGTGGGAGTCAGTTTTGCTTTGGTGGGTCATTCTGAGCGTCGTCAATATTATGGTGAAACAGATCATATCGTTGCCCAAAAATGCCTGCGTTTACAAGAGCGAGGCATTAAACCCGTTATTTGTGTCGGCGAAAGCCTAGCAGAGCGCGAAGCAGGGCAAGTTGAGCAAGTTGTCAGTCGTCAACTGAGTGCGGTGATTGAGCAGTGTGGTATTGATGCACTCGCTAATGCAGCAATCGCTTATGAGCCTGTCTGGGCAATTGGTACGGGTAAAACGGCAACACCAGAAGATGCTCAAGCCGTTCATCAGTTTTTACGGCAATTAGTGGCCACTCACAATAAAAATATCGCAGAAAAGATCTGTATCCTTTACGGGGGCAGTGTAAAAGCAGATAATGCCGCCTCTTTATTTGCCATGCCCGATATTGATGGCGCATTGGTAGGTGGCGCGTCCCTCGTCGCCCAAGATTTTTTAGCCATTTGCCATGCGGCAAAAGCGTCACGTCAAGAGTAGGTTAAGTGCATGGAAAATTTTATTTTAGTCTTACACGTCATTGTTGCCAGTGTGATGACATTCTTTATCTTAATGCAGCAAGGTAAAGGCGCAGATGCAGGTGCTTCTTTTGGCGCAGGTGGTTCGCAGACGGTATTTGGCAGTGCGGGTTCAGCTAGCTTTCTGACTAAATTAACGGCTGGCTTGGCATTGGTATTCTTTGTGACTAGCTTGGCGTTAGCTGTGTATGCAAAACAACGCGTTTCGGGTGGATTAGTACCTGCCATTACCCAAAAGTTGCCAGCTAAGCCCACAAATACCGATATTCCTGCCAGTGCTACACCTGCGCCAGTTTCCGCGCCAGCAGTGCCTGCGCCGCCTATCGCCGCCCCTGTCAGTAATAGTGATATTCCTGCGAGTTCCACGCCCGCAGAGGCTAGTAATCCTGTCCCAAATCCAGTAAAGTAGTCGCCCTGTTGCGGTAGTGGTGGAATTGGTAGACACGCTACCTTGAGGTGGTAGTGGCGAAAGCTGTGGGGGTTCGAGTCCCCCCTTCCGCACCATATGAAAACGAATAAATCAGCGTTCGTTTTCATGCTAGTTAAGAAAGTGATGTGGGGATGAAGCGCGTTATTTTTGCTAAGTCCTCGAAGTTAAACAAAAAATCGTTTGACTTCCCTAAGTGTTGTAGTTATAGTAGCGCACTTGATGTTGCGGGGTGGAGCAGTCTGGTAGCTCGTCGGGCTCATAACCCGAAGGTCGTTGGTTCAAATCCAGCCCCCGCTACCATATTCGAGGTCTTGAAAGCCCACTATATGTGGGCTTTTTTGCACCTAAAAGCAGGTTAAACTTCGGTTTTGACTTGATGAGAATGGGCGTTCACGCCCATTTTTTGTTTTTGAGGTTTGTGCATGGCGGTTTCGCAAAAAGTTCAAACGCTAACAGCTTTGCTGGCACCTGCTGTGGCAGCGTGTGGTTTTGACATGTGGGGATTAGAGTTTTTCCCGCAGGGCAAGCGTTCAGTGTTGCGTATCTATATCGATGGGCCAGACGGTGTGACTGTTGAGGGTTGTTCAGCGGTAAGTCATCAGGTCAGTGGTATTTTAGATGTTGAAGATCCAATTGCGGGTGAAT
>JBKJUH010000011.1:0-2652 GCA_046590075.1 Agitococcus sp. | reverse complement strand
GTTAAACTGTAAGCACCTGCACCATCAGTCAACACCGATTGATAAACCGTACCCGCGCAGTTGCTTAGTTTGACGGTGATATTGCCCAAACCACTTTCAGCGGCTTCTTTAATGCCGTTATGGGGGGTGGCAGTATTTTTGCCATTATCTAAAAACACTTTGCCCGTTACCGTAAAATCGCTGACATCATTGGTAAAGATACAACTGATGTTACTACCTGCGGCAGTCGCGGCTGCATCTAAAGTTACCGTACCCGTAAATAGGTTAGTAGTGGCTATGCCACCTGCACCTAAGCCGCTACAACTAATATCACTTAAGACATAACCCGCTGGAATCGTTTCAGTAATAGTGGTACTGGTAGCCGCCGCCGTCAAGGTATGCGCAGAAGAAGACACGCCTACACCTGAAGTGACTGTGGTTATCGTTTGGTTGCCATAACCATTAGTACCGCTAAAGTTAAACGCCCCCACATTACCATTGCTAATTTTACTAAGGGTTATTGTGGGTAGTTTAGTATTGGTAAATACACAGCTAAAGTCTGCACCTGCTACCACTCTTATTGCTGGAATAGTCAGCTGATTAGCCGTTAGATTACCAAAACTACCTGTGTTGCCTGTTACTGCACTATTGGCATCGGTACAAGTTGCGGCAGTTAAAGCAAAACCAGCAGCAGGAGTTTCCGTAATCACCACATCTGAACCTAGTGTAGTGACGTTAATTGCTGTTGGGCTAGCAGGCGTTGCGGTACTGACTACTGTTGTTGTAATACTGCTTGGCGTACTGGCCAAATTGGTTTGGCTAAAGCTAAAGGCACCACCTGTACCAGCGATGGTCATTTTTTGGACTTTCACCGTTGCTGCTTTAGCATTCGTGACGGTACAGGCAATGTTAGACCCTGCTGCCATTGCTGCAATATCTAAGACAAATGTACCTGCGGATAAATTCGGCGTAACCGTACCGCCCGCTCCCATCCCTGAACAGCTAACATCTGTGAGGGTATATCCACTCGCTAAAGTCTCGGTGATAGTGGTTGCAACATCTGCACTCGTTAATGTTTGCGTAGCACCAACGACACCCACACCTGCACTGACAGTAGTAATACCTTGACTTGTCCATCCGTTATTACCTGTAAAGGTAAATAAGCCTGCGCCACCTTGAGATACTTTCGTTAAGGTTAAAGTTGGACGTTTGGTATTGGTATAGGTACAAGTAAATGTTTCTCCAGCCGTCACATTAGCCGAAGGAATGGTGTAGGTACTACCCACTAAACTACCAACAACTGCACTGGCACTATTGGTACAAGAAGCATTGGTTATACTCCAACCTGCTGGCACGCTATTTTCGTTAATCGTGATATCAGCCGCCAATGCGGTGACTTGATAACTTTGCGTACCTAAAGTACCTGTATCGCCATCAACCTGTGCCGAAATACCTGCGGTTATCGTCGTCACTGTGCCAGTAGATTGGGCGGTGTTAGTTAATGCATAACCAAAGGTGGCAACACCGCCATTACTGACTTTATTTAGAGTCAAGGTTGCTAATTTTGTATTGGTGAAGACACAACTAAAGTCTGCTCCTGCTACCACTCTTATTGCTGGAATCGTCAGTTGATTACCGACTAAAGAGCCAAAACTTCCTGTATTACCTGTGACTGCACTATTGGCATCAGTACAACTCGCTCCCGTTAAGATAAAACCAGCGACGGGTGTTTCGTCTATCGTTACCGCGCTACCTATAGTGACCACATCAATTGCTGTTGGACTTGCAGGTGTTGCTGTATTGGCGAGTGTTGTTGAGATATTCGCTGGTGTACTAGCCAAATTAACTTGATTAAAGCTAAAGCCACTTCCTATACCGCCGACAGTTACTTTCTGTACTTTAACGGTGGGCGTTTTCGTATTGGTTACGGTACACGCGATATTAGACGTTGCGGCTGTCGCTGCTGCATTTAAGCTAAATTCAGCAAAGGCCAAATTAGGGCTAACAACACCTCCCACCCCCATGCCCGAACAACTAACACCTGTGAGCGCAAAACCACTGGCCAATGTTTCGCTAATGGTCGTCGTGGTATTGGCGACGGCTAATGTTTGGGTCGCGCCTGCTACACCTGCACCAATAGTCGCGGTGGTGATGTTTTGGCTAAGCCAGCCATTATCGCCAGTAAAGGTAAATGAACCTGTTGCACCTTGAGTTAACTTAGTCACTGTCAAAGTGGGCAGGATTAAACTATTAGTTTGGGTACAGGTAATTGCTGTATCTGCCGCATTCACCGTTAAAACATTAGCTGCTAAGGCAGTGGTGTTGCCTGTACAACTTAAAACACGGGTGTAATTCGTCGCACTGCCTGTAGTGAAGCTTTCACCTAAAGTGATGGCATCGCCTGCATATACCGTTTGGACGGCAGCGGCATCGGTTTCATTGGCGGAATTAGCCACTGACGCGAAGCTCGTTAAACCTGTGGCGGTGACGCTGACCGCATCATTAACAATCGCGTTGACCCATGTTTTACGGAGGGTGATATTGGCACTTTTACGCGTGTTGGTGTAGCTACAGACGATCGTTTTGCCTGAATCCCCTGCGCCAATCACTAAGCTGTTGCTGACTTGGCCATTGGTGCCGCTCAAGCTGTTGGCGGTGGCGCCGCCGTCGGCT
>JBKJUH010000335.1:0-2901 GCA_046590075.1 Agitococcus sp. | reverse complement strand
ATGGCACAAAGTGATGGCCGTTTGTTGGGGCGTAGCCGCGTCAGTGGTGCAGTAGCGATGTTAGAACAAAGCCAAAACGCTATCTCTGTTTATACAGCTAAAGGTCAATTTAGCCGCTGGCAATTGCCTGTTACGCCATAAAATATACCGCCTTTGTGGTATTCTGCGTAGTCAAAGCATAGGTGTCTATACAAATCTTTTGCTTCTATTTTATGCCTTTGCAGGGATGCTGTGGTGCAACTGTCCGAGCCAAGGATGGCGAGTTTTGCACCACGCTGGTTTTGCTTACTTTTGTCGAAACAAAAGTAAGGCCTGCGGCAGGCAGCAGCAAAACGAACTTGCACAAGTAATGAGCTGTGACCTGTCAAACAGATGCTTTAGCACATAACCCTAGTATTCATACACGCATACAAAGCATACCTTTTTTGTTTCCCTCTTTTTGCACATTAAATCTACCGCTGGCGCGCAAGGCAGCCTACAATACGCGGTTGTTATTCATAGGACTTACGCGGTTATCGCTTATTTGCTCACATTTCAGCCGCTTTAGGCGGCTTCATGTTCGCAAAACGCGCTAATCGCGGTGCGATGCGTAAGTCCTGATACAGGTTGGTCTTGTTGCACGCATCAACCTGCCGTTAGTTTATCGAGACTCTATTCATGAAACCCGTCATTGCCCTAATTGGCCGCCCCAACGTGGGAAAATCAACTTTATTTAATCAACTGACACAAACGCGCAATGCCCTCGTTGCCAATTTGCCTGGTTTAACACGTGACCGCCAATACGGTGATGGCAAATACGAAAATAAATCGTTTATTGTCATTGATACAGGCGGTTTAGGTGAAAGTGACGAAGGCGTAGAAGCCTATATGGCCGAACAAGCCCGCAGCGCGATTGAAGAAGCCGATATTGTCTTGTTTGTTGTGGATGCGCGTGCAGGATTGTTGGGCTCAGACCAAATGATTGCTGACCATTTACGCAAGCTCAATAAAACCGCATTTTTGGTAGTCAATAAAATTGATGGTTTACATGATGACTCGGCAATGGCGGAGTTTCATAGTTTGGGCTTTCCTAGGATGTATGCAACGGCCGCCAGTCATGGCCGAGGTGTGTTGCAGTTAATCACCGAATTGCTGCTGCCCTATCCCGAAGACCCAGCAGAATTACCCTATGAAGAAACAGGCATTAAAATTGCCATTGTCGGTCGTCCAAATGTTGGTAAATCCACGCTCGTCAATCGGTTGTTAGGTGAAGAGCGGGTCATTGTCTTTGATATGCCAGGTACCACTCGCGACAGTATTTATATTCCTTACGAGCGCCAAGGCAAAAAATACACCTTAATTGATACCGCAGGTGTGCGCCGTCGTGGTCGAGTACAAGAAACCGTCGAAAAATTCTCGGTGATTAAAACCTTGCAAGCGATTAAAGATGCCCATGTGGTGGTCATTGTTTTTGATGCCCGTGAAGGCATTGTTGAGCAAGATTTACATATGTTAGGTTTTGCTTTGGAAAGCGGTAGGGCGGTAGTCGTTGCCATTAATAAATGGGATAACATGGACGATTACGCGCGAAAACAAGTTAAAAACGACATCGACCGTCGCTTAGATTTTATCCCGTACGTCAAAATCCACCTGATTTCGGCTTTGCATGGCACGGGCGTGGGCGATTTATACCCCTCAATTCAGCGTGCGTATGATTCGGCGATGTTAAAAGTGCCGACTAACCGTTTAACACAAATCTTGCAAGATGCCGTTGAAGGCCATCAGCCGCCGTTAGTGCATGGCCGACGTATTAAATTACGCTATGCGCACATGGGCGGCCAAAATCCGCCTATCATTGTTATACATGGTAATCAAACGGAGTCAGTGACTAAGGATTACCAGCGTTATTTGGAAAATATTTTCCGAAAAGTGTTAAAACTACAAGGCACACCTATACAACTGGAGTTCAAAACCAGTGATAATCCATACAAGGAAGAAAACAAAGTCATTCGTCCTGCGCAGTTAGAAAAATTAAAGCGTTTTGTGCCAGCCAGTAAAAAACGCGAACGAAAATAAAACCTTTAGGACTTACGCGGTTATCGCTTATTTGTTCACATTTCAGCCGCTTTAGGCGGCCTTATGTTCACAAAACGCGCTAATCGCAGTGCGATGCGTAAGTCCAAACATTATTGATGCTTACGCAGGTCGTGTAAATATCATGTCTGCGTCAGTTTTTATGGCCGAAACACAAAAATATGCAGGGGCATATATGCGTCAGTGTCAGTTAGCGGTGTCAATTGCTCTTATTGGTCTCAGTGGTTTTGTTGTTGCCGATGAGATGCTTTTTGCCGACCAAGAAATGCCTATGGTGTTGTCAGCTACGCGCTTAAAGCAAGCAGTAGCCGATGCGCCTGCGTCAATCACCATTATTGATCGCCAAATGATTAGTCAGTCAGGCGCGCGTGAAATCCCTGACTTATTGCGCCTAGTACCAGGAATGGTGGTGGGCTACGAAAAAGGCTCAGACGCTTTTGTCAGTTATCATGGCACATCGGCGGATATGGCGCGACGGATGCAAGTGTTAATTGATGGTCGCTCGGTATTTCAGCCTAGCTTAGCCTTTGTGGATTGGATAGGTTTGCCGTTAGAGTTAGATGATATTGACCGTATTGAAATTGTGCGTGGCCCCAATGCGGCAGCGTATGGTGCTAATAGCTTTTTAGCGATTGTCAATATCATTACCCGTCATCCTGCCGACTTAGCGAAAGTGCGCGCCTATGTCCGCAAGGGTGGCCAAGGCATCAATGATAGTTTTGTTAGTCAGGCGGGGGTTAAAGAGAGCGTTAGTTGGCAAGTATCAGTCAATACGCGTGATGATAGTGGTTTTAGCACCTATTTTACTAAGAAAAAAATAACCGATGC
>JBKJUH010000191.1:0-7825 GCA_046590075.1 Agitococcus sp. | reverse complement strand
CAGCGTGAAGCAAAAAAGCCCGTTTAACAATTGTTAAACGGGCTTTTTATCATCTTACTAGCACATCAGCGCGGTAAAATTAACGGACGCGATAAGTAATACGACCTTTACTTAAGTCGTAAGGAGTCATCTCAACTTTGACTTGGTCGCCCGTTAAAATACGGATGTAATGCTTACGCATTTTGCCTGAGATATGCGCGGTCACCACATGACCGTTTTCTAACTGCACACGAAACATGGTGTTGGGTAGGGTGTCAATCACCGTACCGTCCATTTCGATTTGCTCTTCTTTGTTTGACATAACAACCCTAAGACTGATAAAAATTCATGCCACGCCTGACATCGCTAGCGGGTGCGGTATTCTGCATGATTTTTGCTAAAATGGCAAAGACAAGATAGCGACTAAGCGAAAAAATATGGATTTTTTAGACATTAAGTGCTGGCCTACGGGTTTGAATCTATTAGTTTGACCTGCTTTTGTCACACGGCTTTTTCGCCAAACTCGCATAAATCCGCTAATAAACAGCTCGCACATTTCGGTTTACGGGCAATACAGACGTATCGGCCATGTAAAATTAGCCAATGATGGGCGTTAAGTAAAAACGTTGGCGGAATAATTTTTAGCAGTTGTTGCTCAACTCCTTCTACGGTGGTCGCTTTCGCCAAGCCAAGTCGATTAGCGATTCTAAAAATATGCGTATCTACAGCAATGGTCGGTTGGCCAAATGCAGTATTGAGTACAACATTCGCAGTTTTACGACCGACTCCTGCCAATGCTTCTAAGTCTTCACGATTAGCAGGTACTTGGCTGTGATGTTGTTGAATGAGTGTTTCGCAGGTTTTAATGACGTTTGCCGCTTTAGTATTAAATAAACCAATGGTTTTGATATAGTCTTTTAAGCCGTCTAAACCCAATGCCCGTATGGTTTCGGGCGTATTAGCGACAGCATACAATTTTGCGGTGGCTTTATTAACGCTAACATCGGTGGCTTGAGCCGATAAAATCACTGCAATGAGTAGTTCAAATGGGGAGTGATAGACCAATTCGGTGCTTGGGTTGGGGTTGTTGGCTGCTAGGCGTGCAAATATTTCGTGGGCGGTTTTTGGTTTCATGGTTTAACTAATATGCCCCGTAGTTCGTACCCGTTTTGAGCCAATAACACTTTCAGTTTTTGTTTGTTGGCTGCGGTTTTTTAAGTAGTCATCAATGCTGTTTTTAGCGGCAATAATAAAACCTAAACATAAAAATGCACCAGGTGGCAGGATAAAAAAGAGGAATTTTTTGTAGTGTGGGATAGTGAGTGTCCAATCTTTGGCTATATCACCAAATAATAAGTGCATATTGGCAAATAATGTGCCGTTGCCCAATAACTCACGCATCGCTCCCAATAATACTAAGACCAAAGTAAAACCCACACCAACCATCAAGCCATCGAAGGCGGCTGAGGCAGTATTGTTTTTAGAGGCAAAGGCTTCGGCTCGGCCTAATAATGCACAGTTGGTGACGATTAGGGGAATGAAAATACCTAAAATTTGATACAACTGATAGCTAAAAGCGTGCATAAATAATTCAATACACGAGACAAAGGCGGCAATAATCATAACAAAAATAGGAATACGAATGGTGTCAGGAATATGATGACGCACCAGAGACACGGCAGTATTGGAGGCGGTTAATGCCAATATCGTTGCTAAACCTAAACCTAAGCCATTAACGACCGAACCCGAACAAGCCAATAACGGACATAAACCCAATAACTGCACCGTGGCGGTATTGTTGCGCCATAAACCATCGACGGCAATTTTTTGGTAGTGATTGTCGGTCATGGTGTTTGCTCGTGTGCTTGTGAGGGCGTTTGTGGACTAAACAACAACTCTTGATGTGTTTGATAATACAACAGCGCGTTATGTACGGCTTTAACCACAGCGCGTGGGGTAATGGTTGCGCCTGTAAACTGGTCAAAAATACCCTTGTCTTTTTTAACGTGCCAAGCGGTATCGTTAGTAGAGAGCAGGGATTTATGGTTAAAGTCTAACAGCCAGGGCGATTTTTCTAGCTCAATAGCATCACCTAAACCCGGTGTTTCTTTATGCGATAACACGCGTATACCTGCGATGTCACCATGGGCATAAATCGCTACCAATAAACGAATTTTACCACTATAACCATCTGGCGCAATGGCAGGAAAAATCACTGCCACAGGCTTGCCATCTTTGCGAGCGCGGTAAGCGGTTTCGGAGTCTTCTAAATGCAATAATTCCCTGTTGTTAATTATTACCGTGTCGTGTAATAAGTCATTATTATAGAGTGGTCTAGCGACTAAAGCGGTTAACGATGACTCTAAGGATAACTGTTGGCTTTGCTCAATACGTCTATCTGTTAACGCATGAAATCCTGCCACCATACCTGTTGCCAATAAAGCAAAAACCCCTAAAGTGATGGCACTGTGGCGCATGGTTTGGCTGAGCATTATTTATCTCCACGCCACTTAACAGGCTGAATGTCATGACCAAAGGTACGCGGTTGCACTAAGTAATCAATCATCGGTGCGGCTAAATTCATAAATAATACGGCAAAGGCAATAGCATCGGGATAGCCGCCCCATGTACGAATGATGTACAGCAATACGCCAATAGCCGAACCATAAATCACACGGCCTTTGAGCGATGTGGCTGCGCTGACAGGGTCGGTGGCAATAAAAAATGCACCGATCATGGTTGCGCCACTGAATAAATGCACCAATGGCGAGGCGTAACGCGTGCTGTCATAAAAAAATCCCATGCTGGCGAGCAGGCTAAGAGCGGCTAACAGACTTAGAGGAATATGCCAAGTAATAACTTTGCGATACAGTAAATACAGGCCACCTAGCAAAAACGCCACGTTAATCACGACCCAGCTTTGCATGTATAACCAATCACTATAAAAGCTATTGTCGTTTACCCCTTTGAGCGCGGCAGTTTTGAAGCTGTCTAGTGGAGTTGCTCCTGAGATTTGGTCAAAAACAACAGCATTATCTATAAATATCTGCCACGTTAATTCGGGTGTGATGGCGGAGTGCAGTCCTGCCCAGCGTGTCATTTCCACAGGAAAAGAAACCAGTAACAAGGCATAACCAATCATGGCAGGATTAAACGGATTACTACCTAAGCCCCCGTATAAGTGTTTGGCAATGGGAATGGCAAAAATCATCCCAATAACGCACATCCACCACGGGGAAAACGGTGAAATGGCTAAGCCGAGCAATAAACCTGTGACGGCTGCAGAATAATCTTGTAAGAAAAAAGCAATAGGTTTACCACGTAGTTTTAAGCACACGGCTTCTAAACTCACACCTAAAAAAATACACCAAATGACATTGAGCAAATTACCGCAACCAAATGCCCACGTCATCACCGCTAAGGCAGGTAAAGCGGCATAGATAACCTGACGCATCACTTGGCCAGTATTGGCTTTGCTGGTGCTGTGGGGGGAACTAACGGTAATCAATGGCATACATATTCGGCTATTTTATGAGGGTGATGAGGGCGCACTTTGTTGCGCCTGTTGCAGTGCTGTTTCAGTTTTACGCACTTCCGCTTGCAGTAAGGCAATTTCAGCGACTAAGTCATCGCTATTTTCTGCGCCAGATTGTGCGATGAGCAAGCGTTTTTCGGCTTTTTTCAGGCTACTACGCGCTAAGGCAGCGGCAATGGTTAAGGCTTTGCTATCGGCAACAGGTGCGATTGCTGTGGGTGAAGCCGCTTGTTCGGCTTTAGTGATAGCTTTGGCGGCAGCTTCGTCTGCTTTCGCCTTGCGTCGAGCTTCTTTGTCGAGTTCCTCTTGGGCGATGCGTTGATTACGTCGATCAAAACGCTCTTTGGCGCGTTCGGCTTTTTCGGTCTCGGCATTTAACTCGGCAATTGCACCTTTAGCAAAACGGTAATACTGAACAAGGGGAATATTGCTGGGACAAACATAAGCGCAGGCTCCACATTCTATACAGTCATGGAGGTTATGCAGTTCGGCTTTGGCAAATTCTTCCGACTTACTAAACCATAATAGTTGTTGCGGTAACAGTAAAACAGGGCAAACCGCAGCACAGTCGCCACAACGAATACAGGCCATTTCGGGTGGTGGCGGTGGAAAGTCTATGGCGGTAGCGGCAATAATACAGTTGGTGGTTTTGACGATGGGAATATCTGCGTCTGGCAAGGTATAACCCATCATCGAGCCACCAACAATTAAACGATTGATGCGCTGAAAATCTGCCGCCGCCAATTGCAATAAATGACGCGTTGGTGTGCCAATAGCGACTTCATAATTGGCCGCCTGTTTAACACCTAAACCTGTGACGGTGGTAATGCGCGAGACTGACGGTTCACCTAAGACAATCGCCCGATAAATGGCTGCTACTGTTGCTGCATTCAAACAGAATACGCCGACATCGGTGGTACGACCATTAGCGGGCACTTCTCGTCCCGTTAAAATATAAACGGTTTGTCGTGCTGCACCCGACGGGTATTTAGTGGGAGTCGCTAACACGTCAATGTATGCATGGTTATTGGCCGCATGGAGCATAGCAGTCACGGCTTGTGGTTTATTATCTTCCATCCCGACAATAATACGTTTTGCTTTTAATATATATTTAACGATGTTCGCGCCTGCAATAATCTCGGCAGCACGTTCACGCATCAACATATCATCGGTGGTAATATACGGTTCGCACTCCATCGCGTTAATAATAATTGTGTCGATGTCTACTTTTTCTGCAATGGCTAATTTGGTGCTAGTAGGGTAGCCAGCACCACCCATGCCGACAATTCCAGCCTCACGAATCATGGCTAATAAAGTTCGAGGCTCGGCTAAATGATAATCGCGTAAACCTGTATGTGCTGCCCATTCATCACGGCCATCGGGCGCAATCACCACACACAAGGTATTGAGTTCTGAGGGATGGTCAACAGGATATAAAGCAATATCAACCACTGTTCCTGAAGTCGAAGCATGAATAGGCGCAGAGACAAAAGCGCGAACCTCACCAATTTTCTGCCCTTTTAATACTTTTTCGCCGATATGAACGACGGGTTTGGCTTCTTCGCCAATGTGTTGCAACATGGGAATAATTAAACGCTCAGGCAGACTCGCCTGTTGAATCGGGCTTTGCGTGGATTCGTATTTATGTTCGGGGGGATGAGTGCCGCCTAGTAGTTCCCAATTGGCATAAGTCATGGCTGTTATCGTCATTTCGTTATCCAATTTGCTGCGTGGGAATAAGCTTTTGCGAGCGCACAGGTATGGCACCAATGCCTTGAGGTGCTTGCCAATGCCATGTTTGACGAGTGACGGGAATGGGAATCATATCTATGCAATCAACAGGGCAGGGCTCGACACATAAATCACAACCTGTACATTCACTGACAATCACCGTATGTGTATGTTTGGCAGCTCCAATAATGGCATCGACAGGACAGGCTTGAATACATTTAGTACAACCAATACAGTCTTCTTCGCGGATATACGCCACTTTTTTGACTTCGGCTTCTACGCCGTATTCACCATCCAACGCTAATGGTTCAACGCCTAATAATTCCGCTATTTTATTGATAGTATCTTGACCACCGGGCACACAATGGTTAATGGCTTCACCGTTGGCAATGGCTTCGGCATAAGGACGACAACCTGGGTGGCCACATTGTCCGCATTGGGTCTGTGGAAGGAGTGCATCCAGTTGTTCCACAATGGGGTCGGACTCAACCTTAAACTTTTCGGCAGCAAAACCTAAAATGCCGCCTGCCACTAATGCCAGCATGACAACGGCTATTATCGCAATAAGAATGGCCAAAAAAGTCGTCATTAAAATTTAACCAGCCCAGCAAAACCCATAAAAGACAGCGACATTAACCCAGCAGTCACCATGGCAATGGCACTGCCACGAAAGGCTTTGGGTACGTCAGCTACATGAATACGTTCACGCATTGCCGCAAATAACACCAACACTAAGGCGAAACCTAAACCCGCACCTAAACCCGTCAGTAAAGCATTAATAAAAGTGGGATGAGAAGTGCGCACATTAAGCAAGGCTACACCCAAAACAATACAATTAGTGGTAATTAGCGGCAGATAAATACCCAACACGCGATACAACACAGGACTGGTTTTATGTAACACCATTTCGGTAAATTGCACAGTTACAGCAATGACTAAAATGAAGGTGAGGGTATTTAAGTATTCTAAATGTAAGGGTTTTAATAGTAAGGCATAACTGGTATATGCCAAGACAGACGACAAAGTTAAGACAAAGGTGGTCGCGACGGCCAGCCCTGCGGCGGTTTCGATTTTTTTGGATGTACCCATAAATGGGCACAACCCCAAAAATTGTACTAACACAAAATTGTTGACGAGAATGGTTCCCACCAATAGTAGTAAATACTCGCTCATTGTCGTATCCGTAAAAACATGACGCTTAGGTGATAAGAGCTGATTGTAAAACTAATTAACCTGAGTTCGGGGTAAGAAATACATTAAATGTGTGTTTATTCCCCTCTTGAGAGGGGTTAGGGGTGTGTTAGTAGTAAAATGCACTTCTTTTTGTGCAATTAAACCCACCCCTAGCCCCTCCGAGGAGGGGAATTATTCATCGCTATAGTTCTTGTATCAATGTGAAAATAAGTTATTAAACCCAACTTAGGTTATTTGGCCAGCTACTGCTAAAAATGACAAGCAATTTGGCGCAAGAAGACATAGATTTAATGACTCCTCTGCACCATAGTACATACTTTTAGGGCTGACGCGGTTATCGCTTATTTGCTCACATATAGGTAATACAAATGACGATGACAAAAGGGTTAGCCAAAGTTGGTGATATTGACTTGGCTTATGAGCGGTGGGGTGACGAACACGCACCTGCGGTTTTTTTGATTATGGGTTTAGGGGCGCAGTTATTATTATGGCCTGAATCTTTTTGTCAAACCTTAGTCAATCAAGGTTATCAAGTCATTCGTTTTGATAATCGTGATATTGGCTTATCAAGCAAAATGAAAGTGCGTAGCCCTAAACAAAATTTTTGGCTAAAAATGGCACGTTTTCAATTTGGGCTTCCTAATCCTTCACCTTATACCTTGTACGATATGGCGGCCGATACTATTGGATTAATGTCGTATTTGAAAATCGACAAAGCCCATATTATTGGCGCATCAATGGGCGGCATGATTGGCCAAATTATGGCCGCTAAATACCCTGAACGTATATTAAGTTTGGGCGTATTGTTTTCCAGTAATAATCAGCCATTATTGCCACCCCCTCATCCTCAAGCATTTTTTCCGCTGATTAAAGGGCCTGGGGCAAAAGCGCCGCGTGATGTACTGTTAAATCATAGTGTGAAATTATATACCGCAATAGGCAGCCCCGCACATCCGATGACACCCGATGAAATTCGCGTATTTGCAGGCGGGTTAATGGATAGAAGTTTTCATCCTGCGGGCGTTAAACGACATTTCTTGGCGGTGATGGGCACGGGTAACATTAAATCATTAGCCAAATATATTCATGTGCCGACCATTGTTGTGCATGGTAAAGAAGATCGATTGTTGCGTCCTGCCTGCGGCAAAGCGGTGGCTAATAGCATTAAAGGTGCAAAGTTTGAGCTAATTGAAGGCATGGGACATAATATTCCCAATGCCTTAGCCCCACGTTTGGCGAATTTATTTGCTGGGAATATGAGAAAAGCGTCGTTCTGAGTATTAGCTTTTTAGTGGTATTTGAGCTTGTGGTTTACATTGAGTTGGTCGAACGGTTCCCCCTGAGTTTAGGGCAGACACATGGGTCTGCCCCTACCAAAAATCGTTA
>JBKJUH010000149.1:0-6077 GCA_046590075.1 Agitococcus sp. | reverse complement strand
AAGACAAAGTGAAGGCAGGTACTACTCCTCGCTCTTTAAGCAATATCTAAACTTTTATCGCTAGGGGGTCAATTTTACTTCGGCGTTTAACAGCCTAAAGGGGTCAGTTTTAAGTTGACGTTGACACCAACTCAGGTGACTACCTTAATTATTCGGGCATATTGCCTTCAGGCAATTATGTTATATTTTAAAAAATCAACAGCACCATCCACAGACCGCCCTTCAAAAAAGTCCTCTAAAGCACGAACGGTACCTTCACCAATTCTCGAATAACCATAGTAACCGCTCCCCGCCAAGTGAGGGGTGACAAGCACGTTGTTTAGTGAGAGCAAAGGGCTATTGTCTGGAAGAGGCTCTTCACTTGTTACGTCCAACGCAGCGGATATGCGACCAATTTTAAGCTCCAATACCAGTGCATCCTCATCCAAGACGCCCCCACGGGATGTATTGATAAAAACAGACCCATCTCTCATTGCAGAGAAATGAATACTGTTGATCATTCCTATGGTTTCAGGAAGCAAAGGTGTATGAACACTCACAATATCTGAGCGCGAGAAAACGTCAAGCAGCTCTACCTTTTCAACACCCAGAATCTCAGCATCCTTCTCTGTTAAGTAAGGATCGAACACCAGTACCGTTGTGTTAAATGGTTTAAGTAAATGCATAACTCGTCGGCCAACCTCGCTAGCCGAAACAATCCCAACCGTGCTGCCGGTAAGATATTGGGCATTCGGCCTACGCACTCGATCTGGCCAAGCATTTCGGTCGTTCTGAATTATAAGTGAATAGCCCACAAGTTTTCTCGACATCATGATCATAAGGCCGAGCGTGTGTTCTGCTGCATTGTAAGCTATTTCACGATTTGCGCTGTAGACGCAAATCTTTCTAGGTATAACATATTCGTGAGCACATTCGAGCAACATGCGTTTCACTGTCCCTGCAGAATGTGCAATTATCCTCAGAGAGTCGGCTTGTTCGAATACCCTCTGAGTAAGCAAAGGAGTACCCCAGCCAGTAACAAGTGCGTCAAAGCCTGGAATAGCTTCGGCTACCTGCTCACTAGTGCAGTTTTCTAAACCATTCACCAGCCGTGTTACATCAAAAATATTGTTTAGCCGTGCAAAAACCTTATCGGTAAAAACTCTTTCCGTGTGAATTACGTTGGGAAGGTACAAAACCTTGATCTTCTGCGAACTGCTGACCATTTCTTATTGTTCCTGAGCGTTGTACATGGATGTCGCAGGTAGAGCCATTTCTTGGGCTGTCAGTGCTGATCTGACATCATAAATACGGACACCTGACTATGCAGATCTTTGCTGCTTTTCGAAAACAGCTGAACTTAAATACTTCGTATAACCATGCCATCGTTGGTGGCTGTCGTTAAACCATATAAGCAAAGCTTTCAATGTCTTCCGCAAATACCTTTTTAACAAGCAATCTGGTAACTGTATTGTAAAAGTGGTGGTAAGATCGATCCTCACGGAAGCCAACTTTCAGATTCGATAAAGTTGGCTGTGCCATTTTGAGTATTTTGCACACTTTGTCAAAATCATCAGAAAGATATTCATATCTACCGACAAACTGTACCTCTTTCGTTTTCCGTTCGAATACGAAAGGAGTTTGTAAGTCACTAATAAACCCCCCTCCAATTTTCCAAACACGTTGAACAATATTAGATTGGTCGTTGCGCTAAGGATTAGCGTAGTCCATATCGGCATAACTCTGCAGCCATTCACGAAAGTCCAGAACCGAACATTGCTTGCCTTTTTTCCTCAATGGTAGCGAGAGGCAACTAAATCCCAATGGTTGCGCACAAAAGCAAATTTGAAGAATGAAGACCACTCCTTCTCTGGAAGTGCGAGCAGTATTTGTGCCAAATTCGCATGAGTGTTCCTAGAAAATGACCTTTCTATGTTCCGCCCAGTGCCCTTGATGTTGTGGTCATCGCTGACTACGATATCATCATTCCCGCAAACTTCAGAAAGAACCATCTGGATGCTGGAGCCAGCAGTCTTCCGAGTTTTTAAGAACGCGGAATATAAATTTACGACTATATGAAATGACCATATCACCTCCATTTTATCACTCGATCCTTACCGTGGACTTGTATCCGATGTAAGGGACTGAGGTCTTTGGATGCTGTTAGATAACATGAGTTGGCGCAAAAAGCCTCTAGAAATGGTGGAGGTAATGTTTCTCGCCAGTTAGCAAGGGTATTTTTCAAGTCAGAATTGTCAGATGTCCATCCAGCTTTGATGAGCAAATCCATTATTTGTTGAGTATTCAATGCATTCATGAGTGCCCAACTGTTGCAGCAAGGATGTACTACAGGAGAAATAAACGTTAGTGTAGACATTAAGTGACTGCAATTCAGTCCCTGCTCAACGGACCCTTGATTATGGTTAATATATGCACTTAGGTCACGATGATCCAAATGCTCTTCGTTGATAATCTGTCCGCCATAGTTTAATTCCAAAAATTCGCGACATCGCACAATGGCTTCTTGATTATTTCCGTGCGCATTTAGATAAATAAAATCTAGCTTCTGCAAGTGTTGTAAAGGAATAGCCGTAAGATTGTATCCGTTTGTCCGCATTCCTACACGACGACCATAGGATGCGAGAATGTCAATAAAGCGTACAATTAAATTGATTGGAAGTACCGTGATCTCCCCACCCTGAAGCACATGACTATCGCTTTCGCCCACTCCAACTAATGCTTGGCAAAACTGTTCAACACCGTAGGGGGTGGCTACCAATGGTGAAACACGAAAAATCTTTGAGCCACTTTTATCGAATGGAAGGTGTGCGTCATGATCGCAAAAATCACAATGCAGGTTACAAGCATTCGTGACGTTAATCCGGACTTCAACCCGATGATTAATCTCGAAGAAATTCTGAAATGACAAATTTTCCATATTTGATCCCTTAGAGCCCGTTTGTAATCTTTTGAGCAGCAAGTCTAGATAAGACCAAGTAGTGAGCTGCAAGCTAGTATGAGCTTACGTTCGCAGCTGTAAACACTTCTCCAACCACGTAAAGGAATACCCCACCCACCGTTGCAGAGTAAAAATGTATGCTTTTCACTTCACTTGGCAATTTGCACTGTTGTACCGAGCATACCTTTTATAATTTATGTTAATGGCTTTAGCGTATAACAACCATCAACCTATTCCAAGCTTTACTAGTTACGCTTAATGATCAGTAGCATCCGCCGTAATCACCGCAATATGCGCCTGATTTCCGATACATTCCTCCTAAATTGAACTATTTACTTTTTAAATCACTATAGTTTCAACAATCCTAAATAATTTTGAACAGGTTCTAAATTCAGTATGGTATTCCACCTGCAATAGAAACCCGTTTGAGTACCCGCCTAACCGTGGAATCAAAAGCTTCTCGGTAGTGTATGGTTGACTGATTGTCCCACAGCACAACATCCCCATTTTTCCAATGGTGCACCTCGCGGTACCGCAAAACTCTGATATGTTCTTGAAGCCGAGTGATTAGTGGCGAACCAACTTCCACAGGAACACCAACTAACTCTAATTCGTATGCTAAGTTTAAATATAGTATTTTTTCCCTTGTTTGAGGATGTGTTCTGACAAGTGGGTGGGGAAATGTTGCTCCAGGGGGTGTGTCAATTCTACGATCCACATATTTCGTAGAAACTGATCCGAACGGGCGATAAAATGGATTGAAGGTGACCAGTAGTAGATCTTGAATTAGGTCTCTAGTTTCCATATCAAGGAGTGTATAGGCCTTTGCCATATCAATCCAAATTGTGGGAGGAGAATGATCGTCGACGTCGACCGCGTACAACAAAGATGCCGAAGATGGGCAGCGCAACCATTGATGATCAGAGTGTGGCAGAACCTCTTGGTGACCCAGATATGAAATGGGATATTCATCGGCGCGGTTTCCGATAATCAGTACAGGAGAGGTATTCACGCTTCCAGTTCCCAATACAGGTGATTCATTATCTGATACAAATGGTGAGCCAAACCTAAACGCAAAATCTGACAGATGATTATCCGTCAGATTTTGGTTTGGAAATGTGATCAAACGATGGCGGTGCAACAGTTGTCGGATTTGGAGAGTATGATGAGGTGCAAGTCCAGCAGCCAAATTGATGTGAGGGATAGTGACTCCCAAACCGCTTTCGTTTTCGGTGTAGACAAGATTGCTCATAACTAGTTTGCTGTAATGATAGGCCAAAAATACTAACATGATGATGCTGCTGACTTTATACGTCATAAGATAGCTTTAATCAAATGCGGCTTTGAGCACAGCTAAGCGTGAATCTGTCTTATAATCCGCACTATCGAAGTGTAATTAAAAGACTCTTTACTTGGCTCATTTTTCGACACCCTAGCAAATGAAATTTTACTATCATTTAAAGGTGTACGTTATTGTGTGGGCAGAGTACTTTACAAATTTCAGTTGTTATCATGTATCTCTATAACTAAAGTCGCCAAGGAAGATAGCCTAACTCCATTAGAGTCTGTTTTGAAAACACGGATTTTATATCCATAAACGGGATGAGACGACCAGCGTTTAGAGTGATTCGACTTAAATCAAAAGATTTAACTTGTTCATGTGCAACAGCGGCAATCACAGCATCTACAATTATATTGTCCACACTTTCAAGAAGGGTAATATTGTATTCATATTGAGCTTCTTGCTTACTCGCAATAGGATCCCAGACCTGAACGATACAACCATACTCTCGAAGCTCTTCAATAATATCAACAACTTTAGTGTTTCTAATATCAGCACAATTCTCTTTAAAAGTTAAGCCTAAAATCAGAACCACCGCTCCTTGTTTAATACCTCCTGTCAAAACCATTTGCTTAATCATTTGTTGGGCAATGTATCCCCCCATTTTGTCATTAATACGTCTCCCAGCTAGAATTATTTCTGGGTTATAGCCTAGAGTCTTAACTTTGTGAGTTAAATAATATGGATCTATACCAATACAATGCCCTCCCACTAAGCCAGGGCGAAAGGGAAGAAAATTCCATTTTGTTCCTGCTGCTTCCAAAACTTCTAACGTATCTATACCCATTAAATTAAAGATAATTGCTAACTCATTCATTAATGCAATATTGACATCTCTCTGCGTATTTTCAATGACTTTTGCTGCTTCGGCAACCCTAATGCTTGAGACTCTATATACTCCAGCTTCAATGATTGCTTCATATAATTTTGCCACTTTCTCTAAGGTGTCAGCATCATCCGCGGATACAAGTTTAATGATATTTTCTAGACGGTGCATTTTATCGCCAGAAACAATCCGTTCAGGCGAATAACCCAACTTAAATCCACTCCCTCTTTTTCCCCCAGAAAAGGACTCAATGATTGGAGCGCAAACATCTTCAGTTACGCCCGGATAAACTGTGGACTCATAAATTACAATCGCCCCACTTTTTAAATGAGAAGCCAAAGTGCGTGTCGCTTCAATAACTGGCGTAAGGTTAGGTTGCTTAACATGATCAATGGGTGTTGGTACAGCAACAACGATAAAATCAGCTTGCTTAAGATCAACGGGGTTCGTAGTAAAGGTCAGTTCTGTCGATTTTTGAAAAAGATCACGTCCAATTTCTCCAGTCGGATCATAGCCTTCGCGATAAGATTGTAATTTAGACTCATTAATATCGAAGCCAATAGTGGTCATAATACGACCGAAAGCCAATGCCAATGGTAAGCCGACATAGCCTAATCCCATTACTGCAACCGTTTTATCTGGAATTGAACGCATAGTCATATCTAATTCATAGTAGGAGATTACGGTAATCCCATTTTTAACTGACGTTAAAAATAGAGGCTTAGGCGGTAAGAGTTACGAATGATACTTATTACAAGTGTACAGTTAGCACGAGATAATGCAGTAAAACCGTTTGATTTTCAAATAATTCAAGTACGTTTTTCCTTATGTAACCCTAGGATATAACTTGACTTTTCGCACATAACATCATACCAATAACGGACACGGACACACTAAGTTAGAATACACGCTAATTGATATAACACCACATGATAGAGTGGCGATAGAAAGTTCTCATATTCCTTAGTTGG
>JBKJUH010000026.1:0-4624 GCA_046590075.1 Agitococcus sp. | reverse complement strand
TATCAAAACGCACTTGTGGCCAAAACACACCATCGTCGGCACGTTCACCTGCACCAATCACCATAATCGGAAAAGCTCCATCTTTTAGTTTGAGTAACTTGCTCACGCGTACGGCATCAAAACCTTCCATCATGCAGGTATCAAACCCATGTGCTCTAAACGCTAAGACTAAGTTTTCACAGGCTAAAGCGGTGCTTTTAGCTGCCCATAATTCGACTTCACTTTTGGTATAAGGGCCGCGTGGTACGGCGGCAATTAAGCCACCTAAGGCAAATGCCGCTTTTTTGGCGTAGGCAAAGCTATTCATCGGGCCAGAAGAATAATTATAAGGAATGAGCTGGTAATAACGCTTAACTAATGGTGGCACATCGGGCATTGGCCAATCGCGTAACATTTGTTTAGAAAACTCATCAACACGGTCGGTGCGTGCCACACAAACAATTAACTCGGCAGCAGTTTTGGCTGCTAATTGACTCATACAAGCTTTGACTAATTTGGCTTTTTTGTCACTCGAGCGCACAACGTAAAAGTCCCATTGTTGTAAGCCTGACGAACAGGGCGCGAGTAAAGCCATATCTAAACAGTCATCTAAGACCGCTTGGGGAATGGCTTTGTCGGTGAATTTACGCACCGAACGACGGCTAGTAACAATTTTCCGAAAATTATCAACATCAATATTTTGTGGTGCAGCTTCGTAATAACGCGCTTTACCATTGATGACAATAGTATTGGTTGATGGTTCTAGGTTTGCGGTCTCAGACATGACTTAACTCGTTTATTTAGGAAAGGCTTGCTTTGAACAGTAGCGAATAGTTCGATGGCTGTCAAATTGTTTTAAGGGTTGAGCAACGGCCTTAAAAACCGTCCCGTATGCGAAAGCTCATTCGCCGCCACTTGTTCAGGCGTGCCGACAGCAATAATTTCACCACCACCATCGCCGCCTTCATAACCCATATCTACCAGCCAATCGGCAGTTTTTATCACATCTAAATTATGCTCAATAATTACTATCGTGTTGCCATGTTCGCGTAATTTCTGCAATACCGCTAATAATTGGGCAATATCGTGAAAATGTAGGCCAGTCGTCGGTTCATCCAAAATATATAGGGTTTTTCCTGTGTCGCGCTTAGCTAACTCACGCGCCAGTTTAACCCGTTGTGCTTCACCACCCGATAACGTCGTGGCGGCTTGCCCTAAGGTGATGTAGCTCAAACCTACGGCCATCAATGTTTGTAGTTTGCGCGCCAAACTAGGAACTGCTTCAAAAAAGCTATGAGCATCTTCAACCGTCATGCCCAAAATCTGGGCAATGGTTTTACCTTTATAGCGAATCTCTAAGGTTTCGCGGTTATAACGTGCGCTATGACAAACATCACACGGCACATAAACATCGGGTAAAAAGTGCATGGCAACTTTAATCACGCCGTCACCTTCACACGATTCACAACGCCCACCTTTCACATTAAACGAGAACCTACCTGCACTATAACCGCGTGAGCGTGCTTCTTGGGTGGCGGCAAATAACTCACGAATCGGGGTAAATAAACCTGTGTAAGTTGCAGGGTTGGAACGGGGTGTGCGACCAATCGGACTTTGGTCAATATCGACCACTTTATCGAGTTGTTCTAAACCTGTAATGCTTTGATAGGGCGCAGGAGTCAGGCTAATCGCACCATTTAAGGCTCTCGCGGTAATGGGAAATAATGTGCCGTTAATCAGCGTCGATTTACCCGAACCTGACACGCCTGTAATGCAAGTCATTAAACCTAAAGGGATTTCGATGGTGACGTTTTTAAGATTATTACCTGTTGCGCCAGCTAAAACCAACATTTTTTCAGGATTAACAGGATTGCGCGCCGTTGGTACAGCAATTTTGGTTGCGCCTGAGAGATATTGACCCGTTAAAGAATCAGGTGCATTCATAATGTCGTTAACATTACCTTGAGCAATAATTTGCCCACCATGCACCCCCGCACCCGGCCCAATATCAATGACATAATCTGCGGCACGAATCGCCTCTTCATCATGTTCAACCACTAAGACGGTATTGCCTAAGTCGCGTAATTTCACCAAGGTTTGTAATAGCCGTTCGTTATCACGTTGATGCAAACCAATCGACGGTTCATCCAAGACATACATCACGCCCATTAAGCCTGCACCAATTTGTGAGGCCAAACGAATACGTTGTGCTTCACCGCCCGATAGCGTTTCTGCCGAGCGTTCTAAAGATAAATAATCTAAGCCAACACTGACTAAAAAGTGCAGACGTTCGCGGATTTCTTTCAGAATTTTGTCGGCAATTTCGCCTTTTTTGCCCGTTAAGGTTAAGCCTTCAAAATAGTCCGATGCCGTTTTAATCGGCAGTTTACTCACTTCGGGTAAGTTTTTATCGGCAACAAAGACACAACGCGCTTCTTTGCGTAAGCGTGAACCGCCACAATCCATACAGTCGCTGGTAATCAGATATTGGGCTAAGTCTTCACGCACCGCAGGCGATTCAGTTTCCCGATAACGACGCTCTAAATGCGGTAACACGCCTTCAAAAGGTTGTTCTTTTAAGCGTTTATTGCCCCGTTCATCAACAAAGGCAAAGGCGATTTTGTCTTTTTTCGAGCCATGTAAAAAGATGTGTTGAATGTTTTCAGGTATGGCCAGCCAAGGCGTTTCTAAACTGATGTGGTAATGTTTGGCCACAGACGTTAGCAACATAAAATAATAGGGGTGTTGTTTATCCCAACCGCGCACCACACCTTCATTAAGGCTAAGTTCAGGATGTAACACGATATTATCGGCGGCAAAGTGTGACTTTTGCCCTAAACCATCACAACTTGGACATGCACCCGCAGGATTATTAAAGGAAAATAAACGCGGCTCTAAATCACCGACCGCATAACCGCATTTAACACAGGTATGACGCGCCGAAAACAGCATTTCTGGTTGCGCGTGTTCGGCATCCATAAACGCCACTTGCGCGACACCATCGGCTAATCGTAACGAAGTTTCAAACGACTCAGCCAAACGTAAGGCTAAATCGGTACGCACCTTAAAACGGTCAACTACGACTTCAATATTATGTTTTTTATTTTTTTCCAGCGTAGGGGCATCATCTAAATCAACAACAATATGATCAATACGCGCACGCAC
This sequence comes from Agitococcus sp., assembly GCA_046590075.1. Lineage (GTDB taxonomy): Bacteria > Pseudomonadota > Gammaproteobacteria > Pseudomonadales > Moraxellaceae > Agitococcus. The sequence continues at coordinate 1,480 of JBKJUH010000026.1, read as the reverse complement.
AAAGCCTTGAGCGCGTAAGCCTTCTAAAATGTGTAAATGTTCGCCTTTACGGTCACGCACCACAGGTGCAAGCAACATTAACGCGCTACCTTCGGGCAGGGCTAAAACGCTGTCTACCATTTGGCTAATGGTTTGTGCTTCTAAGGGTAAGTTATGCTCAGGGCAATAAGGTGTGCCGACACGCGCATACAATAAGCGCAAATAATCGTAAATTTCGGTAATTGTGCCCACAGTTGAGCGCGGATTGTGCGAGGTTGATTTTTGCTCAATAGCAATCGCGGGCGACAAACCATCAATACTATCGACATCGGGTTTTTGCATAAGCGACAGAAACTGACGCGCATAAGCAGAAAGGGATTCCACATAACGCCGTTGTCCTTCAGCATACAGGGTGTCAAAAGCCAGCGACGATTTGCCTGAGCCTGATAAACCCGTAATCACCACTAATTTGTCACGCGGAATATCTAAAGAAATGTTTTTTAAATTATGGGTACGTGCGCCACGGATGCGAATAAAGTTATTCATGAACGAATTTGGCTCAGGACGAATAGACCGATGAGTATAAGCAATACTTGCGTTAAAGGGCAGTCAACATAACTATCCGCGCGTATAATGCGCGATGATTTTATGATGGGTACAATAAATGAACGGTATGACTCAAGGTGAACGCAAAGCGACGACGGCTTTAGCCAGTATTTTTGCCTTAAGGATGCTGGGCTTGTTTATGATTATGCCCGTATTTGCCATTTATGGCCGCGACTTAACGGGTTCTACGCCAGCCTTGATTGGTTTAGCCATTGGTATATATGGTTTAGCCCAAGCGATTTTACAAATCCCGATTGGCTTATTGGCCGATAAAATGGATCGTAAACGCTTAATTGTCCAAGGTTTAATCTTGTTTGCTATTGGTGGCGCAGTCGCGGCCATGTCCACGTCTATTTGGGGTGTAATTTTAGGAAGAGCCATTCAAGGGGCAGGCGCGATTTCTGCCGTCGTCATGGCTTTATTAGCCGATTTAACCCGCGAAGAACAACGCACCAAAGCCATGTCCACTATAGGAATGAGTATTGGCTTGTCCTTTGCCGTGGCGTTTATCTTAGGGCCTTTTGTGGCGGCGCATTTTGGCTTGAGTGGTTTGTTTTGGGCAACGTCATTATTGGGCGTAGGGGGCTTGTTTTTGTTGGCGACGGCGCCGCAACCCACGGTCACCATTAAGCAAACATCGGATTCGTATTGGTTACAATTGCGGCAAAGTTTTGTCCATCCCGAATTATTTAGGCTGAATGTCGGTATTTTTGTCCTGCATTTGGTGATGACTGCAAGCTTTGTGTTATTGCCGCATTTATTAATTGATTATGCGCATTTAGCTCCTAGTCAACACGGATGGGTATATCTACCGATTGTGTTAGGCGGATTTATTGCTGCCGTGCCAGCGATTATTATTGCCGAGAAAAAACGTAAGATTAAAGAAGTTTTTATC
>JBKJUH010000373.1:0-13197 GCA_046590075.1 Agitococcus sp. | reverse complement strand
TTATCACGCCTTTGTCTTACAATGGGCAATTTAGCAAAAACGATAGGTGATATATGCGAACCATTAGTATAGAAGTTGATGATAAAACGTATCCTCACTTATTAGAAGTTTTGCGGTTATTGCCTACCGAACGTTGTCACGTCTTTGAAGATGAGTTTGATGACAAGCTCAATGTCGGTGAGATAGAAAATCTAGCCCAAATACAGGCAAAATTAGCTCAAGGTGACTACGGTGACTTTGTGGATTGGCAAGATGTTAAGCGTGGGTTGTAGGGCGTATGACGTATCAACTTAAACTTCATAAACATGTGCAAAAGTTTCTGTTGGCCTTGTCTCCTGTTTGGCGTGAGCGGTTTGCCGAAAAGTTGGACTTATTACAAACAAGCCCTTTTCATCACCCACAGCTTGATATTAAGCCTATGCAAGGTACAAACCCGACACTGTATCGTTTGCGAGTTGGTTCGTACCGTGTAATTTATCAAATACAAAACGAGCAATTGATTGTGTATTTGATGGAAGCGGGAGGTCGTGGTGATGTGTATAAATAACTATGCGTAATCTACTCACACTCATCATTTGTTTATATCTTTCGAGCTGCTCCCTTTCTTCCTCCAAAGAACCCATCGCCTTCTCTGGTTTAGCCTATTACAGTATGCCGTGGAGTGTCAAAATAGACGATTTACCGCAAGATTTAGCCGCGCCAAAACTTCAACAAGAGCTACAACAGACCTTAGATAACGCCAATAAAGTGCTGTCTACTTATCAACCCGATACCGAACTGATGCGTTTTAATAATTCTGCGATAGGCGAATGGCAAGCATCTAGCCCTATGTTGTTTGATGCAGTGACAACTGCCGTGTTAGTCAGTCAACAAACGAACGGTATTTATGATGTCACGGTTGCGCCATTAGTCAATGTATGGGGATTTGGGCCAAAGGCAGTACCTAATAAAGTACCTTCTGCCGTCGAGATTCGGGCAGCCAAAGCAAAAGTTGGTTGGCAACACATTGCTATTGATAACAGCCAGAAAAAATTGCAACGGCAACGAGATATTAGCCTTGATTTATCGTCGCTAGGCGAAGGTATCGGTGTGGATGCTTTGGAAGAAGTGTTAATAAAGCACGGTGTCCAAAGTTATATGATTTCAGTTGCAGGTACCATACGCACCAAAGGCCAAAAGTTGAATGGTTCAGCATGGCGTATCGCTATCGAAAAGCCTGATAGCAGTGGTCTGCCTGAGCGCGTGTTAAATTTAGGTCTGGGCGCGACAGCCATTTCCACCTCAGGCGCGTATCGTAATTATCACGAAATTGAGGGTGTGCGTTACTCTCATACCATCGACCCACGGACAGGCAAACCGATCACCCATAAAACGGTTTCCGTTAGTGTTGTTATGCCGAATCAACCTGATAGATTAGCTGACGCATGGGCAACCGCATTGAATGTTTTAGGTGCAGAAGAAGGCTATACTGTAGCGGTCAAACAAGGCATTGCTGCTTATTATTTAGTGAAAACCGAGCAAGGTTTTAGTGAAAAATTCACCCCCGCATTTCAGCCCTTTTTAGGGGAGAAACCCTCTCTCTAACTCTCTACCAAAGGTAGAAAGAACAAATACTCGCCTCGTCATTTGGGGGGGAGAGGTCTTTTGGAGATTTTAGAATGACGTTATTTGTTGTGTCCTTAATTACCATTATCACGATGATGTTATTGATGGCCGTTGGCGTGTTAATGGGTAAAGAGCCACTTAAAGGTACTTGTGGTGGCCTTAATCGGATCATGGGTGACAGGGATTGCCCTGTTTGTGGTGGTGATACAACCAAGTGCGAAACCACTGCGCCTAAAGAAAACAACGAGTTAGGCCGTGATGTGATGAAAAAGTCTTAGGCCAAAACTTGTATCGCCAAACTGGGAACATTGGTTATCAAACTATCAATGCCCATTTCGCGCAAAGCCAACATACGTTCTGGTTCATCAACCGTCCATGTCGATACTGTTAAACCCGCATCATGTGCCTGTTGCACTAACTCAACCGATAACAAACTATGGTGTGGCGCAATCAGAACACAAGCCAATTCTTGAGCCAACGCCATAATGTCGCCTGAAAAATAAGACTCAAGCAATAAGCCACGAGGGATGTGTGGATGGTTTTGCTGCATCAAACGCAGATAGTCAACATTAAATGAGGTGGTGACAGCACGTTGGCCGAAGGGCTGCCACAATGCAGGTAATTGTTGTGCGATAGTGAAACAGTCTGCTTGGCCTTTAACTTTGACTTCTAATTGTATATGTTCAAAATCAGCTAATAGGTCTAAAACATCTTTTAGGCTAGGAATGCCATCGTTGCTTGGCCAATTAGGAAACAGTGAGTGGCAAGCGTCTAATTGCTTGAGTTCTAATAATGTTTTGTCTTTGACTAAGCCTGTGCCATTGGTGGTGCGCTCTAAATAATCATCGTGAGTCACCACTAATTGGCCATCGACCGACACATGAATATCAAACTCAACCTGACGAATGCCCAAACCTTGCAAGTAACAAAAGCCACTGAGGGTATTTTCGGGAGCTTCGCCTTTGGCACCGCGATGACCAATAATATCCATAAATTAGGGTTTAACTTCAACGTTAATGGTGGCTTCGTTGGGAGCAGTAGGGGCAGGTGCGCCCTGTTCAATTTGTAGCACGGCTTGGTTATCGCTAACGAAACGCACACTTTGCACCACATGTTTATACTCAAAAACCACCGTGTAATCAGAGTAAACCCAACGTGTAATCGGTGGTTTACCGACCGCAGCCATTTTTTTGACAGGTGCACCAAAGTTTTTTTGTACTTTGGACATGCTCATACCTTGTGGTGGAAGCCCCGCCGCGCTAACAAAAGAAGTAAGCAATAACAGAGCAGGTAGCAAAATCCAGTTTTTCATGTCGCGCCTCAGCGAATATGTTATATTTTCAGCCATATTAGAGAGTTACCGCCTTTTATTCAAGAAGCGTATAACTGATTCCTGCGGTTGACTTCTATTTAATCGTCAGCCAAATTTTTTTTTGTGGTTTTATAGCGTTAAATATTCATGCCTGCAACTCCCATTCCGAAAGTGTCAAAGTCTACTTATCATGGTCGTAAACCTGCGCGTCAAAGCAGTGAACAACGGCGTTTGGCTATCTTGCAAGCCGCCTTGCGGGTGATGGTGCGTGATGGTGTGCGTGGCGTGCGTCATCGTGCAGTGGCTTTAGAAGCCGACGTGCCATTATCAGCAACCACCTATTATTTCAAAGATATTCACGACTTATTAGCCGATGCCTTAACTTTATACGCCAAAGAAGTGATGGACAATATCGTCAATCCGTTTTGGGTGCGAATTCGTGAATGGATGCTAGTCAATTTTCCCTTGTATTCGGGTTTGGATTTAGAAAAGAACTTGCCGCAAATTGTGGAACATATTGTCGATGTCGCCATTGATGATGTGCTTGACCGTTTACGTAACCATCGCGACAAACTAATGACCGAACAAGCGTTTTGGTATGCGGTGTTGCAAGATGAGCGTTTACATGGTTTGGCGGTTGATTATCGTCAAAGTTTACATCGGGATGTCACGCAAATGTTAGAGGTGATTGGTGTCGAAAATCCACCTGATGCCGCCCGATTAATTTTAATGACTATTCGCCAATTAGAAATTGAAGGCTTATTAAAGCCGAATGGTATTTATAATCGTGCTGAAATGAAGCAATTATTAATGTATCAAGTGCGTGCTATTTGTCGGTTTTAAGTAGGAATTTTAATGATGAATGCTCTGACCTCGGCATTAACGGTCGAACAACAAGAACTATTAGCGCGGGTGCAAATACACGAGTCGTGGAAAACAGCGTTAGCGCCTGTGTTTCTCAAACCGTATATGGCTAAATTGCGTCAATTTTTGGCCGATGAACGAAAGCTCGAAAAAACGATTTACCCACCGGTTCACGATTATTTTAATGCCCTCAACACCACACCATTATCGGCCGTGAAAGTGGTGATTTTAGGCCAAGACCCGTATCACGGTGTCGGCCAAGCGCATGGCCTGTGTTTTTCGGTGCGTCGCGGAATAGCTGTGCCGCCATCATTACATAATATCTATCGCGAATTGAGTGCCGATGTTGGTGCTGCACCTGTGCGTCATGGCGATTTAAGTTCGTGGGCAGAGCAGGGCGTGTTATTGCTCAATAGCGTGTTAACGGTAGAAGCAGGCATGCCAGCCTCACATCAAGGCCGAGGTTGGGAGCTATTTACTGACGAAGTGATTAAAGTGTTAAATGATGAGTGTGAAAATTTAGTCTTTTTATTGTGGGGCAGTTACGCACAAAAAAAAGGCCAACACATTGATACCGAAAAACATTTAGTGTTAAAAGCGGTGCATCCTTCACCAATGGCAGCCAATCGGGGTGGATTTTTTGGTTGTAAACATTTTTCGCAAACCAATGCCTATTTACAACAGCATGGACTTGAGCCAATCAACTGGGCGTTACCTGCATGAATGACCTTGTGATTTTTCAAGAGTTAGCGTGTGGCAATGGTAAACGCATTGCTGTCGCGCAATTAAACAGCGAAAAATCACTCAACTCCTTAAATTTACCGATGATTCGCTTGTTGTATCCACAACTGCAACAATGGGCGCAAGATGACAATATCATTGCCGTTTTTTTGCATGGCGCAGGTGAAAAAGCTTTTTGTGCGGGTGGCGATGTTAAACAAATTTGTTTGGCGGTACGTGCAAACGGTATTGATGACCCAACGGCAGAGGATTTTTTTAGCGCGGAATATCGTTTAGATTATTTTATCCATTGTTTTCCTAAACCGATGATTGTTTGGGCTTCAGGCATTGTCATGGGTGGCGGTATAGGCTTGATGTGTGGGGCTTCGCACCGTGTTGTTACCGAAACGTCGCGTTTAGCCATGCCTGAGATTAATATTGGTTTATATCCCGATGTTGGTGGTTCATGGTTTTTGGGGCGTTTGGGTAAGGTCGGATTGTTTCTAGGCATGACGGCCGCTAATTTTAATGCCCAAGATGCGTTAACGATTAACTTGGCGAATTTCTCGGCAGATTCGTCACAGCGACAAGCCGTTATTGACGCATTAACGACAGTAGATTGGTCAAAGGATACGAGCGAGCATCATCAACAAATGACACAATTATTAAGTCAATATCATCATTCTGCGCTAGCTCCTTCACAATTGCAGGCACATCAACAAGAAATAGAACAACGCACCACCGCAGCAAACTTTACCGAGTTATATCAACAATTAACTGAGCCCAGCGAACACGCATGGCTCAATAAAGCCGCTAATACCTTAAAAGCAGGTTCACCGACCAGCGCGGCGTTAATTTATCGGCAATGGCAACAGGGTCAGCATTTAGGTTTGGCCGATTGTTTTCGGCAAGAATTAACTTTGTCGGTGCAATGTGCGCGTCATCATGATTTTATTGAAGGCGTACGCGCGTTATTGGTGGATAAAGACCAACAACCCCAATGGCAGCCTGCATCCATTAGCGAACTCACTGACTCATGGTTAGATCAGCATTATCAACCGTTGTGGTCGGAGCATCCCTTAGCAAATTTATAGCCATAGTTATCTTTCCGTTGGTGGTGATCCTGAGCGTGTCAAAGTATCGAACCACTAGCACCCTTTGGCAAGACTCAGCTATGGCCAAGTTCAGGGTGCATTTTTTAGGCTGCTAGAAGTCGCAGCCACCCGTTTAGCGAGTGTTTTTATGAATTTAGAAAAAGTTATTTTCGCATTTTTTATCGTCTTAGCCGCCACGCTTAATTTTGGTTTTTTTCTGGGTGATATCGATAATCCAGACTTACATCATGTCAGCGAATTTGCTGCCGCGCTCATTATTAATCTAATTGCCACGTCCTTAAAGTTTGGTGACCGCTCACACATTGGGGCAACACAATTAGCGACCAGTTTAGCGGCAAGTTTGCAATTAGTGGCTGCGTCTATATTTTGGGCTTATCAAACCCAAGTGATTGGCATAATGACGCCTGCGGCGATGGCAGGGATTGTGTCTTTGGCAGGGGGTGCTATGTTGGCTAACTTTGTCTCACTGATTCTACTTATTGCCGAAACCGTGATGTTTCGTCGCTAATGAATACCGCACTTTTTATTGCCCTACGGCGATTACGTTTACCGATTATTGCGGTCATTTTAAGCTATGCCATTAGCGTTACAGGCTTAGTGCTGATTCCTGCCGCAGACTTTAGTGGCCAGCCTGTAGCAATGAGCTGGTTTCATGCGTTTTATTTTATGAGCTATACCGCCACCACTATTGGTTTTGGCGAGATACCGTATCCTTTTACCAATGCCCAACGTATGTGGGTGACGTTTTGCATTTATTTATCGGTAACGGTGTGGGCGTGGCAGCTTGCAGCGATTATTGCCTTAGCACAAGACCGTACTTTTTTACAAGCCATGAAGCGCGGTAACTTTAGCCGACAAGTGAATCGTATTCGAGAGCCCTTTTGGTTAATGTGTGGTTATGGTCAAACGGGTGTACTGTTGTGTGAAAAACTAGGTCGCTCAGGTCAGCGCATGGTTGTCTTAGAAAAACGCGAACAAGAAATTTTTGAGTTAGAGCTACATGACCACGGTTTAAGTGTGCCTGCGTTAACAGCCGATGCGCGTGATGCCGAAGTATTGATGATGGCAGGATTATCCCACCCTCAATTAGCAGGTGTATTGGCTTTAACGTCTGATGATGCCACTAATTTAGGGATTGCGGCGGCGGCAAGAGTGCTAAACCCGTATGTGCCTGTGTATTGTCGCTCGGAAACCCCCAGTGTGGCCGAAAGTGCCTTGGCTTTTGGCACTGACATGCTCATCAATCCTTTTAAAGCCTTTACTGATGAATTAAGTTTATTGTTAGCTAATCCTGAGGCGCACACCTTATTTACGCGTTTGACTCCCACACATGGTACAGGCCGTTTAAGTGATAGACCGTGTCCCGAAGGTCAATGGATTATTTGTGGTTATGGGCGTTTTGGGCGTTTTGTCGTGGATACGTTAAGTGAAACTGGCCGACCTTGTACCCCCATCGACCCCACCTTACTTAATTTGTCGGCTAAAGATATTGATGGCGTGTGGCAAGATGAATTAGACGAACTAAGGAGTGCCCATTTGCCCTATGCCGCAGGTATTGTCATTGGCACGAGTGATGACACGCGCAACCTTGCTTTAGTGGCCTTAGCGCGGCAGATAAACCCCGATATTTATGTGATTTTGCGGCAAAATGACGACCACAGTGCCCTGCTATTTCAGGCATTAAAACCCGATATGCTCATGGTGCCAAGTGTGATGGTGGCACGTCAGTGTTTAGCGGCAATGACATCGACCATGCTGCCGCGTATGCAAGAACATTTGGGGCGTATGTTGCCCGAAACCGTACACCGTTTATTAGAACATCTTCCCCATGAAGATACGCAAGTGTGGGAGGTTCGTATGAATTTTGATGAAGCCCCTGCGGTGTTTACCTTACTTGGCCAACAAAGAGAAATAAGCTTAGGGCAGTTATTGCGTGATAATCGTGAGCGCGATTGGCGTTTGGAGTTACATGTGGTGGCGTTGTTACGTGGTGGACAATTTATAGCAGGGCCCGATGAAGAAACCTTAATATTAAAACCCCATGACCGTTTATTGATGGCAGGCGTACCTAGCACCCAATATCGTTTAGCGTTAACACTGCGTGATGAACAGGTGCTTACTTATGTATTGGATGGTGTTGATAGGCCAAGTGGTTCGATTTGGCGGTGGTGGGCAGCGCGTCAGCGATAGTGATGGTTTTAACAGGATGTGGGTTTACCTCACCTGAGTCTTGTAGGGTGCGTACTACGCACCATCATCTATAAAAACTGTGCGCAATGCGCACCCTACGCCTTGCGCAAGCAGTTAAAAAATCATTCCTTCACTTCCACCACATAAGGCAACGCTAATAATATCAACGCCTGATTCGTTTCCGCCAACTGTAACCCGTGTAAATGCTCTCTACGGGCAATCGCCAAGATTTCAATGGTTTGACTATCACGCTGCGCGGCCAACACAACATGACCTTGCGTGTGATGCGTTTCATCACTAATAATGGCATTAAGTACAGGCAGTTCTGTGCTTGTCGCCTGAAAACGATGGACAAATTGCTTTAACTTGCCTCTAAAATACAATCGCGCAATCACTTCCTGACCTGTATAACAGCCTTTGTTATAACTCACCCCATCTAGGCTTGGAAAGTTCAGTTCTTGTGGCTGAAAAAGTTCACTGGTGCTGGCTAAGACTTGCGCTTCACCTGCGGCAATTTGTGCTAATCGCCATGTGTTTATATCGCCAATGGTCGCTTGTTGCGTCAGTTGTGGCCATAAATTGGTGAGGGTTTCCGCATTCGTTAACACCAAAAAGCGATGCTCACCATGCAGACGAATAATAGTTGTTTGGTCGATGGTGAAGACTTCATCAATAGCAGCAGGGCAGTTGCCAAACACTTGCGTGATTAAAGCTGGCGCGCCATCACCCAACATACCCAAAACGGCGATTTCAGGTGTAGATAATTGCGCTTTAGAAAAGACAATGAATTTTTGCAACAGTGCTTTAGCAGTAGTAACTAAGGGCGCATCCATCACTAAATGAATGCTTTGCTCTTGCGGCTGCACGGCACGAAAACTCACAATCACTCGGCCTTTAAGATTACATAAACAACCCAACTTTGAGCTGATGGCGTTGACTTGAGTTATGTCGCTACTGCTTTGTCCTTGTAAAAATTTATGGGTATCCGCACCTTGAATGCTCAGTACACCCTCATTGCTTAAAGGAATGACAACTGTGTTGTTAGGTGTGGTGGCGTGGGTGTCAAGATTTTCCCAAAGAGCTGACATGCTATGCGTCTCCATAAAAGTGCTATTAACGTGGTAGGTGTAAATCTATTTGCCAATGTGCATTGTTTGAACGATGAAAAATGTAAATCATGCCTAGAAGTTTCCCATAAAAAATGGAGCTATTTGTTTAAAAAACAAGGCTAAGTGGTAGCATAGTGCAAATTTGATGAAGCAGTGTGTAACTATGCGTGAATTAACTGATGCTGAACGAGCGATGTTTTGGCGTGCTCGTCGCGGTTTAAAAGAGTTAGATATTTTTTTTGAGCCATTTATGCGCGACCATTATTTGTTGCTACCCGACCATGAGCAAGCAATGGTGGCTAAATTGATTAAGTGCGAAGACCCCGATTTGTTAACGTGGTTTATGGGTTATGAACAACCCGAAGATGCGGATTTAGTGCATATTATCAAGGTGATTCATGAGCGTTTGGGTAATCAACACGCCTATTAAAGTATCACGCCAACAGCAGTGGCTAGTGGGTGTGGTTCATGGTTTGGCGGTTGCTGCGATTGCCGTCGCTTATATACCTATCGTGGCAAAAGTGGCGGCGGTTGTTATCTTGGCGGTGGGTTTTAGTTTATTTCGACGACAATTAAACTTATCGCTACCCAGTAGCATCGTTGCCTTGTCGGTTGATGAGCAGCAGTGGACGATTACTCAACAGAATGGCCAACGATTGCGCGTGCAATTACAGGTTTGGGCGGTTTGGCGTTATTTGATGGTATTGGATTTTCAGGCGAAAGATGTCAATAGCCAATATCGAGTCATACTATGGCGTGATAGTGTTAAACAAGCGGATTTTCGGCGTTTGCAAGTGCGGCTAAGGTTGGCAGGAACGGAGCGTAAATTACGGTTGTTGGAGGATGTGTGAACGGGCTTTTCATACGTCCGTAGCTACACAAATTTATCGTTTGCACTGAGCCTTAACTATTGCTTGCGCTAGCCCGCTTTGCCGCTGCCTGCCGCAGGCCTCACTTTTGTTTCGACAAAAGTAAGCAAAACCAGCGTGGTGCAAAACTCGCCATCCTTGGCTCGAACAGTTGCACCACAGCATCCCTGCGAAGGCAAAAACCATAAAACGATTACTGCCTTAACACTTCAGGATGTTCACTCGCTAATTGGTCGCGCATTTGTTGAATACGACGCAGTTTTTCTTCACCTTCGGCAATTTGTTCAGGTTTTAAACCCATCGCTTTGGCTTTAGCAATATCAGCCTGTAAACGTGGAATTTCGACTTCTGCCGCTTTCACGTAACCTTTGTACAAACGCATATTTTGCCGTGCTTCGTATTGAGCATACAGCTTAGGGCTGGCAATTTCTTCAGCTGTTGCCTGCTCGTGTACGGTGTCGTGAATAATAACGGGAGCGCGGGGGTCGCCATTTTTCATGGCGTTGGCCATAGATGTAGCGGCATCAACATTACTTGGCTCTAAGGGTAAGAGTGGGCTGTCTGTTCTTGAAGTAACAGGCGTGGGTGGTGCGCTAATGTTAGTGCTAGTGGGTACTTGTTCGCTATGCAAACTAGAGCCAAGGTTTGAGCTGGTATTATTAGGCGATGAAATGGCAAAACTGGGTTTGCTACTGTCATCAACCAGCCACATGCGGGTAATAAAGGCTAACGAGGCCAGTGTCACTACGGCAATGGTGAAACCAATAATAGGCTTTTTCATGTTAAACCCTCTGTAGGGCTGACGTGCATAGTCAGCCTGTGGCTTTTTTAGTTATGTTTTAATGGTTATGATGGTCTTCGTCACTGGGTGCGGCAATGATAACATCGCCCTCTAAGGTGCTACTTTGCCCTTGAAAGCTTTTTTGAATATGAATATCGGCTTGTTTAATCAAGCTTTTGCGAATTTGCCTATATTCATTTGCCGCTTTTTGCCGAGCAATGATTTGTCCTGCCACATAACGCACACTATCGCTATCCGCAGCTTGGTAGCCTTCGTCTTTGGCGGTGATAAATAAAATTTCCCATTGGCCATCAGGCGTACGAACAGGGCGCGAAGGCGTATTAACGCGTTGCATAAACGCCAAGGTTGATAGCCATGTTGGGTTTTTGAGATCGTGAATAATCCAGCCTAAATCGCCACCTTTATCTTTGTCGGCCGCAATCGAATATTGACGCGCTAACTCCTCAAACTTTCCGCCTTTTTTTAGCAATTCAGCAATGGTGTTGGCGGTTTTTTCGTCAGCAACGGTAATGTGTTGGGCTTTGACTTTTTCAATACGCTTAAATTCATGTTTGTGTTTGTTGTAATAGTCTTTAATTTCAGCAGCACTGACTTTGGCAGCTAAACTTTTGACATAAGGCACATCATCATGGATGTCGGCAGCAATGCCAATATAAGAGGCAAAACCATCGTGATAGTTTTTATTAGTAATGGCTTGTTTAATGCTGGCGATATCGGCAGCAGTTAATCCTGAGCTGATTGTAGTCCAATATTCAATATAACGATTAACGACTAATTCGCGTGCTTGAGCAGAGACATAATCACCTTCGCGGCTGTGGATTTTGTCGCGCCCTTGTACGTTTTGGCTGTCATAAACATCGGAAAATGTGATTGCACCCGTGTTTTTATCGTCAAAACGATAATTGACTAACACCCGTTTGGCGGCTGCAATTTTGCCCGTAGGACTCAGCGCAAATTCTAGTTGCATGACTTTATTGCTAGGTAGGTAAGTATCCCACTCCGTAGCTTTAATCGGGTTTTCGTTACTGAGCGTGCTATCAAGTTTGCCGCCGAATTGTTTTAAGGCTTCACCTAAGGGTTTGGCAAAAGCGATTTGCATAATCGCCCTAAATTCTTGTTCTTCAAGAATGGCAGGTTTAAAACTAACTTTATTGTCTTCGACGATATTGGTTTTGCCAAAGCGTTTGAGGCCATATTGCCCCATCAATTGATTTTCAATCAACGCATTAAGAACGGCAGCGCGTGACAATTCAGGTTTTTTCGCACTTGATACTTTATACATCACCTCTAAAACGGCAGGACTAATGCTAATGCCTGCAACAGTAGCAGCAGGGTTGTTAGAGCTTAAATCATAGGTGATTTTGGCATGAGCAGACGATATACCCATGAGTGTGGCTAATAAACTCATACGCCATAGACTTTTGGACATAAAAACCTCTTAGTTATTATTTTAGGCGTTACTTGCGGAAATCCCAGTATTTTTATGGATGAAAGTAACGGGTGTTTACACTGTATCTGTATCAGGTATTGAGGCTGCCTGTATAGCTCTGAAAACAAAAATCCCCCTAAAAACACATTCTTAGGGGGATTTAGTCTGCGCGAATCTAGGCGTAAGGCTTAGAAACGTTCAGCTGCACGGTTTAAGACCCGCACCACCATCGCAATGGCATGAGGAATCACGACATTGCCAACATTAGTACGGTCAGCCGTGTCGGTGCTAGATAACACGATGCCACCTTGACTGTAAGAAATACCCGCAGCTTGTGTTAACACGGGGCGAATATCGGTCGCTGTTGCGGCTAATGGGGTCAAGTTATTTAAAGCACCCGTAACTTTAGCAGGGGCATTCAACGCCAAGCTGTAGTAGTTGTCATTCACCCATGTTTCCCAGCCTGAATGGTTCAACGCGGAGGTTGTCCAAACGTGATGCGGTTGTAACAGGTCAGTGGTGTGCATGACAAAACCTAAAGTTTGCACTGTGGGTGTGGTCAAGAATTTTTGAAACCAGTATTGACCTAAGTTATCAATCGGTTGAAACGGTGATGTTTCAAAGTCTTGGTACATTTTATTGGTTGAATAACCACCTAAACGATAGTTTTTCTCGGTAATGCCGTAAGTGTTATATTTGGATGTTTCACCAAACCAAGCAGACAAGCCGCCTGAGCCATCATCTAAATAATCACCGTACAACCAGCTTGATGCCATGTTGTCGATGTCGCCCCAAACGGTTAATTTGGCATAGTTGTAACCACCAAAGTCATTACCGTGAACGTCAGCACCTTGAGTGCGGTTCATAAAGTGCCAGTAAGACGTGTATTTGACAATGCCAGAACCTGCGCCCCAAACGGGAGCTTGTTGACAGCTACCTGAGGATGCTCCGCAAATAAAGGTGTCAGAGAAATCATCAACGTCATACGCACCTTGACCTAAGGCAGCGGCGAATTGGTCAATGGTCATGCCTGCTTTGGTCGCGCCAGCTAACAATTTGGCATAGTTTGTTGTTGTTGGATTGGCCTTCATGTAGTTAACGGCATCAATCGCGATGCCGTTAACTACATGAAGGCCAATCCAACAACAACAAACTATGCCAAATTGTTAGCTGGCGCGACCA
>JBKJUH010000353.1:0-2701 GCA_046590075.1 Agitococcus sp. | reverse complement strand
ATCCTTACTTTGGCAATGGGGACACTGTACTTCTTGATAGCTCGTCATAAGGATTAATCCCATCTAATTCATGATTAGGCTCGATTATAACGCAAAACTTATTATAGACCCACTACCGTTTTTGTTAGCGATTGTCTTAATGATTTTGGCATACAACACTCCTAAATTTAATGCAGTTAACCCTAGTTCAAGTAATGAGTCTTATGATACATCGCTTATAACATCTAGGCCACTCACTGATAGTGTTGCCCCAGCGCATGATTCTTATTCTAGTGTAGAAACTGCAATTTCAAAAAAATCCACGCCATCATCTGATTATGATAATTATTCATCATATAAAGGACATAATGATGACGCAGGCTATAATAGTGAAGATGCTGATTGGATTAGGGAGCAAGGACTTTCACCTTCCGAAGTTAGAGCAGCTGAAATGGCTTGTGGTGAGGCGTGTCAATAGTAAGTTATGTAATATCCCTAACTTCACGTCAAGTGCGACAAGCACCCAGCCGATTGTTGTGTGCTTTTTGATGGTTCTGAGGTAATCTCAATTTTTGATTTTCTCGTGGGTGCTTGCGCCTTACGAGGGTAGTTAGGGACTTGGAATGACAATTTTAAGAAAAGGGAAAACAAAAACAATCCTTGAATCCTCAATTGATTCAGCTTTGCTTGCCGTAGAGATTTATAATAAACCAAGAGCAACTTTCAGAAGTGAAGGCTTTATTACTTTAATGATAATAGCTTGGACAAGATTATTTCATGCATATTTTAATAATACAATAGGGGATAAATATCATTATAAAATGCCAAATGGAAGATATGATATTGTCGATGGTGATAAAAAAGCATGGGAGATAACAAAATGTATCAAAGAGTACTCTCAAATCAATGATATTCCTGATGCAGTTAGAGTTAATCTAGAGTTTTTTATCAGGCTTAGAAATAAAATTGAGCATAGGCATATTACAAAGCGTGAAGTTGATGTTCTTATATTTGGAGAGTGTCAGGCTTTTTTGTATAACTATGAAACATTTCTTATTCAGACATTTGGCATTGAGTATGCAATAAATGAGTCTCTCGTTTATAGCTTGCAGTTTTCACAATTACGTACAAATGGTCAAAAAGACGCAAATAAATCTATTTTATCAAGAGACTTAGCAGACATTGTTTCTTACATCGAAACTTATAGGTCTTTATTGTCGGATGACATTTTTAATTCCCAAGAGTACAGCATAAAGCTTATTCAAATACCGAAAATATCGAATACAAGTAAGGCGGATGCAGCTATAGAGTTCGTTAAATTAAGTGAATTAAGTGATGCTGACAAATTACTCTACGAGCAAATTTCGGTTATCATTAAAGATAAAAAAGTAAAAGTGGAAGGAATTAATATTGGAAAGCTTAAACCAAGTGAAGTTGTTGAAAAAGTAAACCAAAAACTTAATAATACGCTTAAAATGCATTTACACACCTGCTTGCACAAGGTATTTTCAATTAGACCTTCATCTGGTGCTGTTGACCCATTTGATACTAATCCTGAATATTGTCATTACGATGAAGCGCATAATGATTATGTTTACCAAGAAGCTTGGGTTGATTTTATTGTGCATATAATTCAGTCTGGGCGTTTATCTTTTGAACAGATTAGAGATATGGCCAAAAGACAAGAAAAGTTAGATATTTCTGTGTTTGAAGTATAGTTTGCGCGCTAGTCCCTAACTTACGCGTCAAGTGCGACAAGCACCCAGCCAATTATTGTGTTGTTTTTGATGGTTCTGAGGTAATCTCAGTTGTTAATTTTGTTGTGGGTGCTTGCGCCTTACGCGAGTAGTTAGGCCTTTCTCGCCTAGCGTAACTTAGTCATTTGTAGTCAAAACAGTTGCTTGGTTTGCTGGTCGGTTTATCTGAGTTTTCGCGTTTAATTATCGTAATGCGCTGTTTTAATAGCTGATTTTGTAGTTTTTTGATTTCTTTACGCCTTTTCATGTGTTGCGTTCTTAGTCTGGCAAGGCTCTTTTCTTGGCTTTGACGCACTTATCATGGGCATCGCAAATTCGGCTGTTTTGGTACTTTTCGTGGCTGAACTTGGTTGTGCTTTGCTGCGGTTGCAGTGTTCATTTTTGAGTTTTACGTTGTAGCAAAAAAGCGCGCAAATGGTGTTTGTTCTTTGTTGTCGGTTCTGAGTTTTTAAGGCATTATTGGGTAGGGCGTGTTCTAATCTTTGGTTGCGTAGGTTTGGGTATTAATGTCTCGTACGCCTAACTTCTCAATCAACAACGATAACAACCCAGCCAATTATTGTGAAATTTTTTATATTTTTGGCAACCTTGCACTTGTTAATTTTGTTGTGGGTTGTTACGTGTTATCTTTGTTGTTAGACACACTAATCTTCATTCATCTCTAAAACCATGTCATAGCACTGTTTATGTACTTGTTGGCACTCGACCAATCCGTCGCGTTCGGTATCAGGTATTGGTATTAAAACAGTAGGCTTATTTTTACTTGTTTTGCAAACAGGGCATAATGCCCCACTTTCATTGTTAAACCCTTCAAAAACTCTCATACTCATTTCCTCGCAAAAAGTGCCTAACTCAGCAATCAAGCGCGATGCCCACTCAGACGCTTGTGTAAATTAACTATCAGCGTGGTGTGGTCACGCCTTATTGCTAGGCCGTTAGACACACCTACTGGGTGGTTGTGGTAG
>JBKJUH010000271.1:0-6750 GCA_046590075.1 Agitococcus sp. | reverse complement strand
AGCCGTTACGTCGTATGTTACGGTTATTGATTGCGGCTTAATACAGCAAGCCAAACGCAGGGGCGCATGATTGCGCCCTTTTTATTGCCTATTTTTCTGTGGTTTGGATATTGATTTTTTAGGCTTTTCGCGCCACTCTCTTGCCTATAATAATTCTCTAAGAGCATAAAGCCATGAAAGCCCTTGTCCTGACCAGCAAAGAAGATGGTGTTGTTTATCACACTGACTATCCAACACCCACTGCCCAAGCAGGTGAAGTCCGTATTAAAGTGTTAGCCGCAGCATTAAATCATCGTGATGTCTGGATTATGCAAGGCCAATACGCAGGCATTAAATATCCAACCATTTTAGGTTCTGATGGTGTTGGCATTGTCGAAAGTGTGGGTGAAGGCGTTAGCTCGGATTGGCTAGGCAAAACAGTTATTATTAATCCCAATAATCAATGGGGTGATAAGCAAGGTCATCAAACTAAACAGTATCATATTTTGGGTTTACCTAAAGATGGCACATTGGCAGAGTTTGTTACGGTAGATGCCGATAAAATACGTCTAGCACCCAGTCATTTAACCATTGAGCAAGCAGCAGCCTTGCCCTTAGCAGGGCTAACTGCGTATCGTGCGTTGTTTGCTAGGGCACAATTACAAGTAGGCGAAAAAGTGCTGATTAGTGGCATTGGTGGTGGAGTTGCCTTGTTTGCCATGCAATTTGCTATTGCTGCAGGAGCAGAGGTTTATGTATCTTCTAGTAGCGAAGAAAAAATCGCGTATGCCGTACAACTCGGGGCAAAAGCAGGCGTATTGTATAACCAAGAAAACTGGCACAAAAACTTAATCAAAACCTATGGTGAAATGGATGTCATTATTGATAGTGCGTGTGGCAATGGTTTTGCCGCGTTAATTGATATTTTGGGCTTTGGTGGTCGTATTGCTTTTTATGGCGGTGGACAAGGTGCAATCAACGGTTTAAATCCGCAAAAGATATTTTGGAAGCAGGTTTCCCTATTAGGCTCAACAATGGGTAGTGATCAACAGTTTCAGCAGATGGTTGAGTTTGTTGAAAAGCATCATATTACTCCTGTGGTGGACAGTGTTTTTAGCTTAGAGGAAGGTGTTGCTGCTTTTACTCGGATGGCTAAAGGTGCGCAATTGGGTAAGCTCGTGATTAAAGTTGCGTAAAGAGGTTTATTCGGCACAGATGGCGTTAATAATTTACACGCATAAATAACGCTATCTTGTTGCATCTTTAGCAAAAATGATTAAGCTGCAATGACGGCCTTTCTGTACAATGCGCGTAAGGCTATATCTGAGTTATATGCCTAATTGGCCGCCCCACGGGGTGAGAAAACAACTAAAAATTACGTTTTTTGTCATATCAGCTTGCCGTTTTGCAATTAAAGCCTTAAATGATTGCGAGAGATAGAAAGCTTGTGATAAAAAAGACAACAAATAATAGTGGTATTAGTCGCTTAGACCTTGCTCTGACTATGCCTTGAAATTTGCAAGAATAACTAGCAAAGGAAATAAACAATGGTTCTGCGTAAGCTGACAATGGCTCTATTGAGCATAGGCATGATTTTGCCGGGCTTAACCCATGCTTTAGCCGTTCGTGATATCAAAACCAAATCAGCATTGGGCGAGCCGTTCAGAGCTGAAGTTGAGTTAACAGATATTGGCGATTTAACCGATGAAGAAATTAAAGTTGGTTTGGCTCAGGAAGAGGATTTTGAGCGCTTGGGTATAGAACGTGTATATTTTCTGACGGAATTACGTTTTGAGGTGATTATTAAAGGTGGCCGTTCAGTTATTAAAATAACCAGCTCTAAGCGTGTGACTGAACCATTTTTAGACTTTGTCATTCGAGTGACGTGGCCAAGTAACACCCGTTTACAACAAATAACAACATTTTTAGATCCGCCTGTTAGTTTAGCCAAAAAAGAGTTGCCACAACCAGCACAAGTGGTGGTGATTGATCCAGAGCCTGTTATTAGACCAGTATTAGCACCCATTGAGTTGGCTCCAATAGCCAATGTAGAAGCCACTCATACGGATGCTAATGGCGATAGTAGTTATCAAATTCGTACGCGTGATACATTATGGAATATTGCACGCCGTTTACGTCCAAGTGCTGCGGTTTCTATCCCTAAAATGATGAAAGTTTTGCATAAAGCAAATCCACAGGCATTTATTGCCAACAACATGAATCTATTAAAAGATGGTGCCGTGTTGCGTGTGCCCACCCTGATGGATATGCAATCTGCCCAGCAAGTACAAACAGCCGCTAAAACCGACACTTCTGTGATGCAACAACAAGCTAACAATAAACCTTTAGCTCGTCAGCAAATTGACGCAACATCGCCGCCTAAATCATCGTTGGTAATTCAAAAAGCACCTGTAGCCCAAATGAAATTGCTTGCGCCAACAGGCGGTAAAGTAGCAACCACAGGCAGTTATGCGAAAGTCGTGAAAGTCAATAAAACAGAGAAACACGATTCGGGTGCTGGGTTAGCGGGCACGGCCTTGGCAGCAAAAACCCTCGTCAAGGCAACGGGATATAATCAAAAACTATCTCATGAGTTAACAGCCTTAGAACATCAACTTAAAGCGAATGACAAGAAAATTGCTATGCAAAACATGAAACTAGCCCAATTAGAGGCGCAATTAAAAGCTCGTCGTCTTGCTGCAGAGCATGCCGCTAAGCACAAAACGACTGAAAAAAGCACATTAGAGAAAAAAGCACTGGCAACCATGGTGTGTGCAGTGGCAACACAGTCTTTTATCAGTACCGAAGCCAAAGCAGCCGATCCAGCACCTGCTAAAGAAGGCGGCTCTTCTATGGTGCCAATCTTGGGTGGCGGCTTATTAGTTGTTATTATCGCAGTTATTTTTTTCTTAAAAAGCAAGGCTAAAAAGCCCGAGTCAACACGTCCTGCAGCCCCACAAGCCCCTGCCCAGCCAACAGTTACGCCTGTTGCTAAAGCGCCTGACGCACCAAAGCCTGCGCCAGTCGAGCCAAAAAAACCATTAGATCCGTTAGCAGAAGCTCAGCCTTATTTGGAGATGGAGCGCTTTCCACAAGCAGTGGGTATTTTGACTAAGGCTTTAATACATGCACCTGATCGCACAGATTTACACCTTAAATTGTTGGAAGTGTTTGCTAAGCAAAAAGACCGTCAAAGTTTTGATGAGCAGTTTGCCAAACTAGAAATGTTGGGCGAGCTAGAAGCAACGATGGAAGCTGAAAAGTTAAAAGCATTATTGCCGCCTATTGCCAAAGCCCCCGCACCTGCAGCACCTAAAGGTGGTGCGTTAGAATTTGAGCGTGTTGCCGCCAAGCCAGCAGCACCTGTTGTACCTGAAGCCTCTTTTAGTTTAGATGACTTAGAAAACGACTTTAAAATGAGTCTTTCTCAACCTAATCTAAAAGCCTTGGATATTGAGATTCGTCCTGACCCCGTTGTGTTTGATGAGCCTGTTACTAAAAAGCCAAAAGCAGCTGAAATTGAAGCGTTGTTAGATGATAAAGGCTTAGATTTCTCGTTCACTAAAAGTACAACAACGGAAACACCAAAATCATTAGATGAAGGTTTGGATTTTACCTTTAGTGATTTGGCCAAAGAAGAGCCTGTTGCGAAAAAATCAATAGATACTGGTTTGTCTTTAGATAGCTTAGATGATTTTTTAGCAGAACATAAAACGGACATAGCTCCAGAGCCTGCGGTTGATTTTGAACAGGCATTAGCTAGCTTCAAAGAGGAGAGCAAAGGTGATGAACTCGAATTTAACTTAACCGAAGGTTTTGAGTTAGAAGAGTTTGATGTTGCACATGAAGATGAAGCTATTGCCAAAATTGATAGTGATTTTGCCGCCTTAGACGTTGATTTTTCCATTGAAGACCATGCACAAGTAGAAGCTAAATCCAAATTTGACTTGGCTGACCTTAATGCTCCTGTGGTTGACGGTTTTGACCTCAGTGATGCGGCAGCAGCGTTTGACCAAGAAACCTTGCCAGCAGAAGAATTGGCTGATGATTTAGACTTGGATTTTGATGTTAGTGTTGCTAGTGATGATGTGGTTGCCGATTTAGACAAAGAGTTTTCTTTCTTGGCAACAACCGATGAAAATACCACTCGCTTAGATTTAGCCCGTGCGTATATGGAAATGGGTGAACGAATGGGTGCTCGTGACTTATTGGAAGAAGTAGTTGCCGAAGGTAATAGCAATCAAAAGATTGAAGCTCAAGGTATGTTAGTGCGTATTGGCTAGACATTTGTTGCGTGTTAACGAAGGCCGCTGTAAAAAGCGGCCTTTCTTTTTGTGTGAATGATTAGGTTGTGTGTGCATGCGTTTTGCAATTGGTATTGATTATGACGGAACAAATTATCGCGGTTGGCAGACACAACCAGAGGGCGTAGCGTCGGTACAACTGACTTTACAAACAGCACTGAGTCAAATTGCCAATCATCCTGTTCATGTCCACGCGGCTGGCCGTACGGATGCAGGTGTTCACGCTTCGGGCATGGTGGCTCATTTTGATACCGATGCCATTAGAGATCATAGAAGCTGGTTGTTGGGAACAAATACCTTAATGCCGTTGGATGTGGCTTTGCGTTGGATTCACCCTGTGAGTGACGATTTTCATGCCCGCTTTTCGGCGGTGGCTCGACGTTATCGTTACGTGATTTTTAATAGCGCGCAACGCTCAAGTGTATTGGTAGGCAAGGTGACGTGGCATTATCACGCCCTCAATGTTGAACGCATGAAATTGGCAGCGAGTTATTTAGTGGGTCTGCATGATTTTACTTCGTTTCGGGCGGTGGGTTGTCAATCGCGGAATCCTGTGCGTGATGTGCAGTTTTTGAATATTACACAGTCAGGTTCGTTGATTATTTTAGATATTCAAGCTGATGGTTTTTTGCATCACATGGTACGAAATATTGCGGGTGTGTTATTAGCGATTGGTCAGGGTAAAGCCGAGCCAGAGTGGGTGCTAGAGATATTAGCCGCCAAAGACCGAACCCAAGGTGGCATAACAGCATCGGGTAGTGGGTTGTATTTTGCTGACGCTATTTATCCGTCTAAGTTTGTTCTGCCGAACGAGCCGATTGGTCCTGTGTGGTTGCAGGGCATGGTTTGAGTGTTTTCACTAACATAAACTGAGTTTGGTTTAATTTGGCCGTATCTTGTACCAATCAGCAAAAATAAGTTGATATAAGATGTACTGTTTTTACTACTCCGTTCACACTGAGCCTGTCGAAGTGCTTAATGCCAGTGGTTTGACAGGCTCACGGAAACCATAACTATGGTTTTCAACATGAACGGTGTACTTAAATCTTCGCCCCCATTTTAATGGCCAACGCCGTGGCATTTTGGGCAACTAAACCGTAAATCGACAATTGTGGATTGACACCTAAACTGGTTGGAAACACTGAACCATCAAAAATAGATAAATTACTAAACTGATGATGTCGCCCCTGACTATTCACTACGCTCGTTGTTTGATCTTCGCCCATGGTACAGCCACCCATTAAATGGGCAGTAAACAAGGCGGTTCTGAATTTTTTATATTTCAGATGTTCAATTTGGTTTTTGGCTTCGTTCCAGCTACTTGTCCATGTGCTGTCTAAATGGGCGGCGCGAACTTTGTTAGCACCTGCGGCAAATTGCGCTTCGGCCATGCTCAAAAAAGCGCGTTTGGCACCATCCCAAATAAAATCAGAAACATCGTAATCGAGTATGGGCATGCCTTTGTCATCAATTTTGACTTGTCCACCTTGGCTGTCATCAACAAAACCATCACGCATTAACGCTAACATGGCATTAGTATGGGGCAACATCGCCATATCATCACGGAGGGTATTGTCAAAAGAGCCAAAAATACCGCTGGCAATAGCAGGGAAGACAGGTGGTACTTCGAGTTTGTAACCCATTTTGCCTGTTGCGCCATCTTTCCATTGAAAAGCGTCGGAGGCAATCGACTGGGGTGCGCCATAAAACGGGTTAATTTCTTGGGGCATTTGCGCTAAGGTTAACACGACGGGATGAATACAGGTCCGTTTACCAATACGCTCGTGTGGGTCGGGGGTGTTGGAACGTAACAGCAGGGCAGGTGTGTTAATTGCGCCGCCTGCTAAAATATAATGTTTGGCTTTGATATTGACTTGCACGCCTGTGGCATGTTGACAGTTTTTATCTAGAGCCAAACCCAGCATGCCAGTCACTTCGTTATTATTAAATTGCAGACTTTCCACACGTAAATGATGTATTAGTTCGGCTCCGCCAGCCAAAGCCGTCGGGATGGTTGATACCAACATCGATTGTTTGGCATTCACAGGGCAGCCAAAACCACAATAACCACTGTTCCAACAGCCTTTAACATTGCGTGGAATAACGTGCCATTCCCAACCTAATTTTTGTGCGGCATCGTGCAAAACTTGATTGTTAGCATTAGGTGGCATTGCCCATGGTGCGATATTTAAGCGTTGCTCCATTTGCGCAAACCACGGAGCCATGTCTTCGGAGCTGTGGCCTTTGACGCGATGAACAGTAGCCCAATGTTTTAAGGTGTGTTCAGGTGTTCTAAAACTGGATGTCCAGTTGACAACCGTGGTGCCGCCGACAGCTCGCCCTTGTAAAATAGCAATCGCGCCATCACTGGTGGCACGTCCTGCGGCTTCTTGATATAACTCTTTGTAGGCGCGGCTTTCATCCATATCTTTGAAGTTGGCTGAGGTTTTTAACGCGCCTTCTTCTA
>JBKJUH010000208.1:0-3371 GCA_046590075.1 Agitococcus sp. | reverse complement strand
TTTTCTTTGTTCTTATTCTCAAAACTCTCGCTCTTAACCTCCGCATCAAAATTTACCTCGTCGCAAAAATAATAAAAACCATCACACCAGCGCAAACGATTGCTAACAATCGTTTTTTATGCACGTTTTTGTGTTGCTGTGATTGTTTTTAATTTTGAGGTTAACATGAATACAGCACATCATATTGTGATTGTGGGCGGCGGCGCGGGCGGTTTAGGCTTAGCGACACTACTCGGTCATAAACTCGGCAAGTCGAAAAAGGCTAAAATCACCTTAGTTGACGCGCACTTAACACACATTTGGAAACCCTTACTACACGAAGTTGCCGCAGGCACGCTGAACTCCTTTGAAGACGAATTAAATTATTTTGCCCATAGCGTCAAACATCATTTTGACTTTCAATTAGGGCGCATGGTTGACATCAATCGTAGCGATAAAAAACTACTACTTGCCCCTTTATTGGCCGAAGATGGCAAAGAAGTTGCCCCTGCCCGTAGCATTAGTTATGACACTTTAGTGGTGGCGATTGGCTCAACGGCCAATGACTTTGGCACAACAGGTGCGCGTGAAAACTGCATTTTCTTAGACTCTCGGCCACAAGCTGACCGTTTTCAGCAACAGTTTTTAAATATGTATTTGCAAGCGCACGCCCTGCCCAATGACGCTTTACTGCCGCCCGAATTAAACGTCGCCATTATTGGTGCTGGCGCAACAGGCGTAGAATTAGCCGCTGAACTGCATCACGCTTGCCATGAATTTGCGCGTTATGGTCTAGATGACATTGCGCCGCAAAACGTCAATATCACCCTGATTGAAGCGGCTGACCGTGTGCTGCCTGTATTACCTGCCGCCACATCCACTGCCGCAGAAGCTCAACTGGGTAAAATGGGTATTACCGTGCGTACTAAAACTAAAGTCGTGGCTATTCATGCGGATGGCGTTGAATGCGAAGGCGGTTTACATATTCCTGCTAGTCTAAGAGTTTGGTCGGCTGGTATTAAAGCGCCTGATTTTTTACAAAACATTGCAGGTTTAGAAAGCAATCGGATAAATCAATTAGTGGTTAAACCGAGTTTACAAACCACTCTTGATGATAATATTTTTGCCTTTGGTGACTGTGCGTCTTGCACATTGCCCAATATGAGCCATCCTGTACCCCCACGCGCGCAATCAGCTCAACAACAAGCCAATTATTTAGTCAAAGCGTTGGCGGATCATATTCAAAACAAGCCACTTCCTATCTATAAATACAGTGATTTTGGTTCGTTAATTTCGTTGAGCGAAGGCAATAGTGTGGGCAGTTTAGTGGGCAATATTAACGTCAAAGGCCGAATTGCGCGTTTAATGTATGTGATGCTTTACCGTATGCACCAATATTCGCTACATGGATTTTTCAAGACTTTTTTATTGTGGAGTAAAGACCAACTGAGCAAGTCGTCTAGCCCGACCTTGAAGTTGCACTAATTCCGCCCCATAACTAGCTAAATTTTTTTCGCAAAGCGCGAATTATTCAGCACAATGCCAACAATTACAGTATCATTGTCGGCTAATTTTATGACAGCCATCTGGCCTATAGGTTTTTATCATGCAAATTTCTACTGACAGCGTTGTTTCTCTTGCTTACACCCTTACCAACGACGAAGGTCAAGTGATTGATACCTCGGCAGGTGGCGAGCCATTAGTGTATTTACACGGCGCACAAAATATTATTCCTGGTTTAGAAAGTGCTTTAGTGGGCAAACAAGTCGGCGACAAGTTAACAGTTGACGTATTGGCGAGCGAAGGTTACGGCGAATACGATGCGCAAATGGTACAAGTTGTACCTAAGCATTTGTTTGCGGGTGTTGACAACATTGAAGCAGGTATGCAATTTCACGCACAAACAGATTACGGCATGCAAGTGGTAACTGTTGCTGCGGTTGAAGGCGACGAAGTCACTGTTGATGGCAACCATCCTTTGGCTGGCCAGAACTTACATTTTGATGTGGAAATTATGTCTGTTCGTGCTGCCAGTGCAGAAGAATTAGAACACGGTCATGTTCATGGCGCAGGTGGTCATCACCACTAATCTGAATTTATTTGGATTGCTTAAAAGCCCTGTTATTGAAAAATAACGGGGCTTTTTTTGGTGCTGAGTTTCAGGCAACAGCACTGAAAGATGGTGATAAATAATCGCCCCTCCCCTGCCCAGCGTTAATTGACATGCTATCAAAATATGATAGCATCACTCCATGAATAACACACAGAAAAAAACACTGACGGCCATCTTTGAAGTACCGACTCCATCCACGATGGAATGGCGGAAAATTGAGGCTTTACTGATCGCTTTAGGGGCGATGCTCATCGAAGGCAATGGGTCGCGCGTGCGTTTTGAACTTAACGGCGTGATCGCTTCGTTCCATCGACCGCATCCACAGAAAGAAGCAAAACCTTATCAGATTCGAGATGCTAAAACATTTCTATTACAAGCGGGAGTAAAACCATGAATGTGATGAATTATAAAGATTACGCTGCTCGCATTGAGTACAGCGATGAAGATGCGTGCTTTATTGGCCATATTGCAGGCATTCGTGATGTTATTGGCTTTCATGGCGAGTCCGTTGCCGAGCTAAAATTAGCGTTTGAAGAATCTGTAGAAGATTATCTTGCTACATGCCAAAAGCTTCAACGATCCCCTCATCGGCCTTATTCGGGTAAGGTCATGTTGCGTATAGAGCCAAGTTTACATGCACAAGCGGCTATAATGGCGGAAACGCAAGGTAAAAGCCTGAATGCGTGGGCGCAAGAGGCATTACAGCGAGCGCTAACTGCTCACTAAATAAATCCCCTTTCCATAAAAATCAAGTATTTCTAAATGGATGGGGTTTAGCTTGCTTTAAACAAACATCAGACGTACCATAAAAAATAATTTATACGTCAAATGCAGTACAAATCATGCAAACTAAATTAACCCTTCGCTTAGATGAACACCTGATTGAAAATGCCAAAATTTTCGCCAAACAATCGGGGAAGTCCTTATCGCAAATGGTTGGGGATTATTTTTATCAACTCGAAAACCCAACATCTGACAATAATGATTTACCCCCCATCACCGCATCGTTAAAAGGTTCGCTACGAGAAATAACGCCGCAAGATGATGATAAGTCAGACTATCACACCTATCTTGAGAGTAAGTATTTGTGAAAGTGCTATTTGACACTAATGTCATCCTAGACGTTCTTTTAGATAGAAAACCATACGCTGAGGCCGCCACTTTACTATTAGCACGAGTGGAACGTGGTGAGTTAACTGGTTATGTCTGTGCGACAACAATCACCACTATTTTTTATTTAGCATCAAAAGTCGTCGGCATTGACGCTGCACGCTTACAG
>JBKJUH010000188.1:0-8197 GCA_046590075.1 Agitococcus sp. | reverse complement strand
TGCCTGTTTTCAACAATTATCTTTACGGTTGGCTGAAGCTATTAGTTATCCCGTCCATGTGTCGCCCACCGTTTTTTCGAACTCATCAACGATGTCTTTAGAGCCAATTGCGTTGCGTAAAGCCGATGGCACGCATAAAGACGGGTTGCTTTTGGATAAACCGAATCAGTTTAAGTTGGAAGTTGTTCGGGAACAATGTTTGCTGACACAAGTGAATAAGACATGGCAAAGTGGATTACCATTATGTATGTGTCAGTCAGCGCACTAAGGGGCGAATCCGACTAAAGCCACCATCAACAGCAATGGTTTGCCCTGTGACTCTTTGAGCTTGCGGTGATAATAACCAAGACATGACGTTGGCGACATCTTCTGCGGAATTAACACCCGCTAAAGGATATTGCTTTTCTGCCGCTTGACGCATGGTGTCATGTTTAAGCATGGCGGCAGTTAAGGGCGTATCCGTGAGCGCAGGGGCAACGGCATTAATGCGGATACCATGAGTAGCATAAGTAGCGGCAGCACTTTGTACTAGTGCATCAATACCGCCTTTGGCGGCGGCAATGGCTTCGTGATTAGCCACACCAATCTGTGTGACAACACTTGAGACTAATACCACCGAACCTGTCATTTTTCGTTCAATCAGGCATTTGCAAAACTGCTGTAAAACATAAAAGCTACTGTCTAAATTAACGCGCCGAACGTCTTCCCAAACGGACAGAGGCGTTTTGTGTAAGGCAGCAATGTGAGAATTGCCAACACAATGGGCTAACAAAATTGGTACGCCATATTTTTCTAGACATATTTGCCAAAGCAATGCTGCACCTTCGGGGGTAGTGACATCGGCTTCAATAATATGACTGTTTGCGATAGTGGCTTGTAATGCCTTGAGTTTTTCGGCCTGACGCGAGACTAAAACACAGTGAATATTATGTTGCGCCAACTGTAAGGCGAGGGCTTGGCCAATGCCGCCCGATGCCCCTGTAATAATAGCGAATGTTGTCATTGGTGCTCTCTAAGTGTTAGCCATTATGTTCACGATAAATACTTTTAGGTAAATAGGCGATAGGACAAACACTCGGCACGGTAAATGACTTAGCTCCCTCTCCCTATTGAGCTAGCGTATGCACACAAGTTTTTAGAGAGGTACAGCGTTCCGCGTAGGGGCGCGATGCTCGCGCCCGATAAGCAAAACAGGGCGCAAGCGTTGCGCCCCTACAAAACGCAATTATTCCGCCAAAACCAATACGGATTGGCTGGAATTCAATCCAATAAATCTGTGTGCATACGCTAGCCCCATGAAGGGAGAGGGCTGGGGTGAGGGTAAAAAATTAGCATAAACAATAGGTTATAATATACTCATCCCGCACTTAGGTTATATAACCCTATTCTTGAAAATTCTTACGCACATGCAACATAAACGCCTCTTTGCTCGTTTCTCCGATTAATCGAGCTTGGCTTAACTCCAAACCTTGTTCAAAAAATAGCAGCGCAGGTGGGCCAAAGATTTGAAAGCGTTGCATTAGCTCGCGGTCATCTAACGTGTTTTCGGTGACATCAACCCGCAACAATACCCAGCCGTTTAATTGCTGTTGTACATCGGCCTGAGCAAAAACTTCTCTATCCATGACCTTACAACTGACACACCAATCAGCATAAAAATCGACTAATACCTTTTGATTGTTGGCGTAGGCCGCAGCAATGGCGGTATCTAACTCCTTATTAGTATGAATCTTTTGAAAGTCGGCATGAGTATTTGTCGGGCTGTTGGTATTAGCTAAAGATGATGGTGTAGCGGTGACTTGGCTTCTAATGAAATCCAATGGCTGTAGTGGGTTTGTGCCGCCGCTTGCTGCGCCCACTAACAACGTCGCGCCCCAAATCAGCAAGATATAAGACGCACTACGCCACACTAATCGCCATTTTCCGCCCCACATATTCAGCCAGAAACCTGTGCCAACACTCAACATCGCCCATAACACTAAGATGCTTGAGCCATGCAGTAAGCGTGACAACAAAATAACGGCTACGCCTAATAACATCACGCCAAAGGTTTGTTTGACACGGTTTAACCACAGGCCAGCTTTCGGCATAAATTTGCCTTCACTCGCACCTAAAAACATCAATGGTGTACTTAAACCTAAACCTAAGGCAAATAACGCACTCGCACCCAATAAAGGATTACCCAATGTTGAGACCGATAATAAGACACCTGCCAGCGGTGCGGACACACAGGGCGATACCACCAATGCTGAAAAGAAACCCATCAACCAAGTGCCGATAAAACTACCTGCTTTACCCCGTTTACTGAGTGTGTCTAAATGATGTTGCCAGCTACTCGGCAGTTGTAAATGAAAAACATCAAAGCTCGCTAACGCTAACAGGACAAATAACGCACTAAAGCCAATTAACACTGCTGGATGTTGTAACCACAACGATAAATTTGCTTGGCTGCCAAACACCGACACTAACGCACCCAATAATCCATAACTCGACGCCACCCCAATGCCATAAGCAAAGGCCAAAAAGAAACCTTGACGGGCATTATTGGCGTGTTGGCGTGCAACGATACCTGCAACAATGGGCAACATCGGTAATACACAAGGCGTAAAAGCCAACCCAATGCCTAAAGCCCAAAGGGTAAATAACGCTAATAAAGGATTGTGTGCTAAATCAAAACGATCATTTGTCTGTGGATGGTTGATAACGCTTGGCGTGTTGGTGCTTGACAAACTAGCGACTTGGGTAATGATTTTGTTGGGATTTTCTTCGTCGGCAATCTCATAACTGACGATTGGAATCAGCGTTGGAATAGGAATGCTAATTTCTTCTTTTGTGAGCGGTTTGGCGTGTTCAGGCTCTAGGGTGATGGGGGCAGTTGTGGTTATTAAGGTTTTGGGTGGATTTGCTGAAGTAATCGTCACGATTTGACTTTGTGGCGCGTAACACAACCCTGCATCCGCACAACCTTGCCACGAGACTTTTAATTCGCCACTACCATTGACGGGTACGGTGACGGTTAGGCTATTGTGAAACACTTGCACTCGGCCAAACTCGGCATCCTCTTTCCATTCTGGCTCAGCACTATAAAACGCTTGCCCTGTAATAATATTGCCTGACTTGGCTTGAAACTTAAATTTATCTTTGTATAAATAATAGTCAGGCGTAATGGTAAAACTTAAGCTCAGTTCATGGTCTGTTTGTTGGGTAATGAGTTGAAACGCTTGCTCGGCTGGTAAAAATTGCGCAGGTTTACTACTGCTAGTAGTCACACTAGGCGCACCAAAGCGTTTTAATTCTTCTGCGTGAACTTGCTGTAGGGTAAGCAAAAGTAGTAATTGACCAATAAATAGGATTAGCTTCAACACGTTTGCCTCATTAAAACTCTGGAGTAGCCATGAATACTGGCCTGATAAAATACGCGTTTATGGCGTTTGCCGCACTAATAGTTGTGTTAACAATCAATCCTTTTGTCATTATTGGCGCAGGTGGGCGTGGTGTGGTGATGAATTTTGGTGCAGTGCAAAAAGAAATACTCAATGAAGGCTTGCCCGTTACGATTTATGCTATTTTTTCATACAATTTAGCTAAGGAATGGGTGGTATTGTTAACTATCTTAAGCACGCCAATTTTATTTACCCATGCTGCTCAGATACTGAGCCCTATCGGAAATTGTGGGTGCAGAGGATGATCCAAGGCAGGTGTAGACTTAAGGGCGTAGGTGGCAGATACAGCGTATAAAGTGATTGCCTTTACGCGCAGTGCAGACTTCAGGAGATGAGTCATGTCAGAAACAGGGAAAATATCCCTCCCCGATGATCCGAAACAAAACCGCATATTGGCAGCACTCCCCAAGACAGATTACGAGCGACTAGTACCCGATTTGGAATTAGTGTCGATGCCCGTCGGACGGACGCTGGCTGAGTCGGGCGATCATGTAAATTTTATGTATTTTCCGACTTCAGGTATCGTGTCGCTGATTTATAGTCTTGAAGACGGTTCTATGAGTGAAGTTGCGCTCGTTGGCAACGAGGGCATGATCGGCGTTTCCATTTTTATGGGCGGCGAAAGCATGCCCAGCAGCCCCGAGGTGCAAAGCGCAGGCCAAGCTTATAGGCTCAGTCGGAAAATCATGAAAAGGGAGTTTGACTTAGGAGGTCAACTGCAACATTTGGCTCTGCTTTACACCCAAGCACTTATTTCCCAGACATCGCAAACGGCCGTGTGCAACCAACATCATTCAGTGGATCAGCAATTTTGCCGCTGGCTGTTGATGAGCATGGATCGATTGCACGACAATGAATTGCGAATAACGCATGAGATGCTCGGCAACTTGTTAGGTGTGCGCCGAGAGAGTATCACCCACACGGTTGGCCAGTTACAAAAAGATGGTTTGATTGTATCTACACGTGGCCACATCACGGTAGTGGATCGTCCAAAACTTGAACAGCGAGTGTGTGAGTGCTACGAGGTGGTAAATAAGGAGTTCGACCGTTTGCTTCATACGCGAAGTTCAAAGTAAGCCAAAACAATTCAAGAATGGAGCATAGGAACTTTGGATTGATGTAGTTTACACGGAGTAGCGTGCCAGAGAACCTAAGCGACAGTACAAATCTTGTCACTGTAAAAATACTGACTATTCATCCACAAAATGTTGACACAAAATGTTGACACTAGCATACACTTAGCCAGCTTTTGCTTTGGTTGAAAAGGACTGATGCAAATGCAGCTTTAATCAATTTGTCGCTCATATTTAATGGTCAAAAGCGGTTAAAATGTGAACGAAATTGCAGCGGCTGCGACACTTACAAAATATCCCAACCACCAAAGCACTGCGTAACGCCTGCGGCACATTGCCATGTGCCTGTGCCGACTAACCAAAAATGATGGAGATTTAGGCATGATTTATTCGGGAACTGCCATCAGCGTCCAAGCCCTTGGCGATGGGATTGCTGAGTTTAAGTTCGATCTCGCCAACGAATCGGTCAATAAGTTTAACCGTGCAACATTGGAAGACTTACAAAGCGCGATTAACGCGGTCAAAGCAGACAGCAGCATTAAAGGCATGGTTGTCACCAGTGGCAAATCCGTGTTTATTGTCGGTGCTGATATTACGGAGTTTGTGTCCAGTTTTGCTCAAGGCGAAGCTGCGATTGTTGAGTGGGTCAACTCTGCGAATCAAATTTTT
Organism: Agitococcus sp.; assembly: GCA_046590075.1. Taxonomy (GTDB): domain Bacteria; phylum Pseudomonadota; class Gammaproteobacteria; order Pseudomonadales; family Moraxellaceae; genus Agitococcus. Next base: position 3,012 of record JBKJUH010000188.1, on the reverse strand, counting down.
AACAGCTTTGAAGATTTACCTTTCCCTACTGTCGCCGCCATTAATGGTATTGCGCCCGGTGGTGGTTTTGAAATGTGCTTAGTTTGTGACTATCGTGTTGCTTCCACATCTGCCAAAGTGGGCTTACCTGAAATTAAATTAGGTATATTCCCTGGCTTTGGTGGCACAGTGCGTTTACCGCGTGTTATCGGTGTTGATAATGCCGTTGAGTGGATTGCCACAGGTGCAGAAAAACGTCCAGATGCAGCATTAAAAGATGGTGCGATTGATGCCGTTGTTGCCCCAGCACAATTAACAGAAGCGGCAGTTGCCCTTGTTAAGCAATGTATTGACGGTAAAATTGATTGGCAAGCCAAACGTGCTGAAAAATTAAACCCCGTCAAACTCAATATGCTTGAGCAAATGATGTCGTTTAACACGGCAACAGCAATGGTTGTTGGCAAAGCAGGCCCTAACTATCCTGCACCCAAATTACTGTTACAAGCCATGCAAGGTCACGCCAGTTTAACGCGTGATGATGCATTAAAAGTTGAAGCCAAAAACTTTGCTAAAGCCGCAGTTACTCCACAAGCAACCGCGTTAGTCGGTTTGTTTATGGCTGACCAAGCAGTGAAAAAAGCCTCGAAAAAGCACGAAGCCAAAGCCACTAAAGAAATCAAGCAAGCGGCGGTATTGGGTGCAGGCATTATGGGTGGCGGTATTGCTTACCAAGCCGCCTATAAAGGCACACCGATTATCATGAAAGATATTCGTACCGAAGCCTTAGACTTGGGTATGAATGAAGCGACTAAATTGTTAAGCAAGCAAGTCGAACGCGCGCGCATGACACCTGCGGAAATGGGCGTAACCTTAGCGCGGATTCGTCCCACCTTAAACTATGGTGACTTCAACACCGTCGATATTATTATCGAAGCGGTGGTTGAAAATCCAAAAGTCAAAGGCGCGGTATTAGCCGAAGTCGAAGGATTGGTCAACACGGACACGATTTTAGCGTCGAACACTTCCACAATTTCGATTACCCATTTGGCCAAAAGCCTCAAGCGCCCCGAAAACTTTGTGGGTATGCACTTCTTCAACCCCGTTAACATGATGCCGTTGGTCGAAGTTATTCGTGGTGAAAAGTCGTCTGATGCTGCCGTTGCTGCAACGGTGATCTTGGCGCAAAAAATGGGCAAAACGCCTATCGTCGTTAATGATTGCCCCGGCTTTTTGGTTAACCGCGTTTTGTTCCCGTACTTTGGTGGCTTTGATATGTTAGTGCGCGATGGTGCTGACTTCCAAGCCGTTGACAAAGTAATGGAGCGTTTCGGTTGGCCGATGGGTCCTGCTTACTTGTTAGACGTGGTGGGTATGGATACAGGCGTACACGCAGCCAAAATCATGGCTGAAGGTTTTCCTGACCGTATGAAGCCAGACTACAAAAGCGGCACCGAAATCATGTTCGAAAATACCCGTTATGGCCAAAAAACAGCCAAAGGTTATTATGTTTACGAACAAGACAAAAAAGGCAAACCCAAGAAAGTGGTTGACCAAACAACTTATGATTTGTTAGCCCCTGTGGTTGCCGCTCGTAAAGAGTTTGAAGCCCAAGAAGTCATTGACCGTTGTATGATTCCAATGGTTAACGAAATCGCTCGCTGCTTAGAAGAAGGCATTGTCGCTAGTGCTGCCGAAGCAGATATGGCGTTGATTATGGGTATTGGTTTCCCTCCATTCCGTGGTGGTGCTTGCCGTTATGTTGACCAAGTGGGCATCGCTAACTATGTCGCAATGTGTGAAAAATATGCTTACTTAGGTAAAGCATACGAAGCACCACAGTTGTTGCTAGACATGGCTGCCGCTAACAAGAAGTTCTTTGGCTAATTAGGAGCGAAAAATGACTCTCAATCCTCGTGATGTGGTTATTGTTGATGGCGTACGTACCCCAATGGGACGCTCCAGAAACGGCCAATTCCGTAATGTGCGTGCAGATGCTATGTCTGCTGAATTAATTAAAGCGTTGTTTCAACGTAACCTCGGCATCGACCAAAATGAAGTGGAAGATGTGATTTGGGGTTGTGTTAACCAAACGCTTGAACAAGGTATGAACGTCGCGCGTAACATTGCGATGTTGGCGGAAATGCCGCGTACTGTTGCAGGTCAAACGGTTAACCGTTTGTGTGGTTCGTCGATGCAAGCCTTGCATACGGCGGCCGCGCAAATTATGACGGGCAATGGCGAAATTTTCGTCATCGGTGGTGTTGAACACATGGGTCACGTGCAAATGACTCATGGTATCGACCTCAACCCAGCCGCGTCTAAATACTACGCCAAAGCGTCCAACATGATGGGCTTAACTGCCGAAATGTTAGGCATGATGCACGGTATTAGCCGTCAGCAACAAGACGAATTTGCCTTGCGTTCACACATGAAAGCCTATGAAGCGTCGATGCAAGGTCGCTTCAAAAATGAAATCGTGGCGATTGAAGGCCATGATGCAAATGGCTTTAAAGTGTTGTGTGACTACGATGAAGTGATTCGTCCTGAAACCACTTTAGAAGGTTTAGCGGCTCTTAAGCCTGCGTTTAACCCTAAAGGCGGTACGGTAACAGCAGGTTCTTCGTCAGCATTATCTGACGGTGCTTCTGCCATGTTGATTATGAGTGCCGAAAAAGCCCAACAATTAGGCTTAAAACCACGCGCTCGTATTCGTAGCATGGCTGTTGCAGGTTGTGATGCGGCAATCATGGGTTATGGCCCAGTGCCTGCGACACAAAAAGCCTTAAAACGTGCGGGTTTAAGCATTGCCGATATTGGTATTGCTGAACTAAACGAAGCCTTTGCGGCTCAATCCTTACCTGTGTTAAAAGACTTAGGTTTGCTTGGCGTAATGGAAGAAAAAGTGAACTTGAACGGCGGTGCGATTGCCTTAGGCCATCCACTCGGTTGTTCAGGTGCGCGTATCACCACGACATTGCTTAACGTCATGGAATGGAAAGACCAACAGTTTGGTTTAGCAACCATGTGTATTGG
>JBKJUH010000144.1:0-4778 GCA_046590075.1 Agitococcus sp. | reverse complement strand
GGTATCGCATAGCTATTCGGTGATTGCGGAAATTAAAACTGTACTGTCGCTGCTGAAAGAAGTGGAAAGTGGCCAGCGTGGTTATATTATCACTGGAGAGCCCGCCTACTTAGAATCGTATACCACGTCCTCAGCGGAGATTGGCCAGCATGTCGAACTGTTGAAACTGCTAACAGCGGATAACTCGCACCAGCAGACTAGTTTGCGTACGGCTACCCCGCTGATTGAGCAACGGCTGGCGTTACTGGGACAGGTGATCAAGATCCGTCAACAAGACGGCTTTTTGGCAGCCCAACAAATCATCCTTACGGGACAAGGGCGCAAGCTGATGGGCAAACTCTGGGATATCTTCACTCAGATGAACGATGAAGAACAAGTACTGCTTAAACAACGGACGAACAAGTCTGTGCTGGATTACCAACATACGATGGGCTTACTGACGCTACTAAGCCTGATGACTGTTGGCCTGCTAGTTCTAATTTATCTGTTGATTCATCGCTATGTCCACACTCAGCATGAATTGAAGGCAGCGTTACAACAACTGGCCACCCACGACGAGTTGACTGGACTCTATAACCGCCGTGAGCTGAATCGGCGGCTGGAAGAAGAGCTGGTGCGTTATCGCCGCCATCAACATAGTTTCGCGCTATTATTATTGGATATAGATCACTTTAAAACGGTTAACGACAGCTATGGTCACCCAGCTGGAGATCAGGTGCTACAGTGGTTTGGCCAGCACCTGTTGGCGACACTGCGCGATACTGATGTGCCCGCCCGCTTTGGCGGTGAAGAACTAGCGATCATTCTGCCAGAGTCAACGCTTGAGGCTGCATTCGAGGTGGCTGAACGTATCCGTCTGGCTCTGGCCGAACATCTTTTTATTGTCGGTAATCCTCAGCAGGAGCAGCAATTTTCAGTCACGGTGAGTACGGGCATCAGCCTGTGTTCAGCCCGCACGACGACGATAGCGACACTGCTTGAGGCGGCCGACCAAGCACTGTATCAGGCCAAACACGCAGGACGCAACCGCTGCCAAGCCGCACCTTAGTGTTTTGTCGTAGGCATTATGCTTATCGAGTTCTCATCTTTTTACATAAAGCTTTTAAAGGATTGTTCTCTCTCCCACGCATAGCTATCTACACAGATTTATGGGGTTAAATTTCAATCAACCATGATGGACTTTTACCCAATAATAGCGTTTTGTAGGGCTAAACCCATGTGTTTACCCTGAATTTAGGTCAGACACATGGGTCTGCCCCTACAAAAATGATGTATTTGCTGGTAGGGGCGCAACGCTTGCGCCCTGTTATCTGTTGGGCGCGAGCGTCGCGCCCCTACGTTACCCAGCTAAAAACTTGTGTAGATACCTATGCCCCCACGAGGAGAGGGCGAAAAACGACTTTTTAACGGAAAATTGTTGTCAAGGACAGCCATGCGAGCTAGACCTAAAGTTAAGGTGTTGTTAAACATTCAGGAGCAACAAAAATGACGATTAAAATTGGCATTAACGGTTTTGGCCGTATGGGACGCTTAGCTTTACGCGCAGCGTTTACTTGGCCAGACATTGAATTTATTCAACTAAATGACCCTGCGGGTGATGCCGTCACCCACGCACATTTACTCAACTTTGACTCAGTGCATGGCCGTTGGCAGCACGAAGCCAAAGCCGAGGGTGATGATATTGTCATTGGGCAACAACGTCTTCATCTTACGCGTAACAAAACCATTGCCGAAAGCGATTGGTCGGCTTGTGATGTGGTGATTGAAGCGTCAGGCAAAATGAAAACTACCGCCCTGTTACAAGCCTATTTAGACCAAGGTGTAAAACGGGTGGTGGTGACTGCGCCTGTAAAAGAAGCTGGCGTGTTGAATGTAGTGATGGGGGTAAACGACCATTTATATAATCCACAACAACATCGTATTGTCACGGCTGCTTCTTGTACCACCAATTGTCTTGCGCCTATTGTCAAAGTCATTCAACAACATTTGGGCATTAAACACGGCAGTATCACCACCATTCATAGCCTTACCAGTAGCCAAACCATTGTTGATGCGCCACTGAAAGACTTACGTCGGGCGCGTGCCTGTGGCATGAGTTTGATTCCTACCACCACGGGTTCAGCGACCGCCATTACCGAGATTTTTCCTGAATTAAAAGGCCGTCTTAATGGTCATGCGGTACGTGTGCCATTAAGCAATGCCTCACTTACCGATTGTGTATTTGAACTCAACACCGCCACCACTGCTGCCGAGGTTAATGCTCTATTTGCGCAAGCGGCACAAGGTGAATTAAAAGGCATTTTGGGTTATGAAACACGGCCATTGGTGTCGATTGATTATCGAACCGACCCTCGCTCCAGTATTGTTGATGCGGACTTTACGATGGTGGTGAATGGTACGCAGTTAAAAATTTATGCGTGGTATGACAATGAGTGGGGATATGCTAATCGAGTGGCGGAATTGGTGCGGAAGGTGGGATTGATACACAGTTGAATACATCCCCATCCCTGTTGAAAACTCTCGTTATGATTTCCGTTCGTGGTGATACTGAGCTTGACGAAGCACGACAGGCTCAGTGGGAACGGTATGCTAAAAAACTACGTGTTTCTGAGGTGATGAGGTTTACTTATCCGTATCATCTTTTAGATTCTTTTGAATCGCGGTCTGATTCTCTAAACCTTCAAAGGCTTTGGTCGCCAACTCGCCCACTTCTTGGTTGACACGACGAATCGCGTCATACACTTGGCCGAAACTTTTGTCCCACAACTCATCGCGTTTTTCTGGCGCAATATTCAACAAACCATTTTTTTCTAATACCGAAAACGGTAAATCAGCAAGGGTTTTATGAATTTGCTCAACCGAGGTTGCGCCTTGGTCGATGGCTTGTTGCACTAAATCTTTTAAAGCTTCTAAACGGGTTAACATGTTGCTCATAATAGTATTCCTAACACGACGAACGCCCATCACATAACGGTGAGGGCGACAAAGAAGACTTACGCGCTAATCGAACGAGTTAAGTCCTGATAATTACGCAGCAAGCCGACTAATAAAAGACGGTAGGCGCGCTTTCGACATTGGCACGACTTCGGCTACTTTAGCAACTACTGTTTCGGTCAAGACTTCAACTTTTTTACTAGCAGACGGTAAAGAGTATTTGAAAATACGTTTTACCACGCTCGAAAACTGTTTAGTAAACGGGCCGGTATTGTAGTGTTGGCCATAACGCGCACAAATCTCTTGTACTTTTTCCGCCATTTCAGGGTAACGCATCGCAGGAACATCAGGAAACATGTGATGTTCAATTTGATGGCTTAAATGCCCTGTCATAAAGTAAAAAGTTTTACTACCTGTTAAGTTACTTGAGCCGCGTAATTGACGCAAATACCATTCACCACGGGTTTCATTTTCAATGTCATCCGCAAACATTTCGGCATCAGCGGTGAAGTGACCGCAGAAAATAATGCCAAACGTCCATAAGTCACGAATGGTATTGGCGGCAACATTACCTGTTAATACGGGCAGAAATGCAGGGCCAGCAATTAACGGAAAAAATACATGGTCTTTTGCACTTTGACGAAGCACTTTTTTGATAAAGGGTTTCGCATCTGCCGCTAATTTGGCGACTGATTTAGTGCCGTTCGCGACATTATCCAATTCTAAATCATACAGTGAGATACCCCATTGAAAGTTTACCGCCAACGCTGCAGCCGTTATGGGCTGAAACAAATGCAAAGGCTTCCACGGTTGTTCATCGGTTAAACGCATGATGCTATAGCCAACATCTCGATCACGACCAACAACATTGGTATAAGTATGATGCAAATAGTTATGGGAGTGGCGCCATGACTCACTGGTTGAAGCATGATCCCATTCGTAAGTGCTACCGCGTAAAGAAGCATCGTTCATCCAGTCGTATTGACCATGAATGACATTATGACCCAGTTCCATATTTTCAATAATTTTTGACACGCCCAACAAGCCCGCACCTGCCAACCAAAAAGGCGGCAACCAGCCCAACACTAAGGAACTACGGCCTGCAATTTCGGTATAACGCACAAGGTCACGGACACGATAAATATAATCGGCTTCTTTTTTACCAATCGTCGCCAAGGTTGCTTTACGCAGCGTGTCTAACTCTGCGCCAAAGGCGGTAATTTCTGCGGCTGATAACGCACGGCTTTTGCTGATAGTACCCATAATAATTCTCGCTCAATAAAAAATTCTGCTTACCCTCACCCCCGTCCCTCGGCAACCGCTCCTGCGTTGCTCTAACTCCTGCATCCTTGCAGTCGTCTCCCTGAGGGAGAGGGTGATACGAAGTCTAGTGAGAGGCTTTAAATATCTAAAACAACCGCACTTAATGGCTCAGTCACACAAATACGAATCTGCGTATTCGGTTGGTCATCAATTGCGCCTGTCACTAAATCGCGCACCACGCCTGAGACTTTGGTGCAGCTACAGCTTTTACACACACCCATACGGCAACCATACACAGGACGCGCCCCTGCGGCTTCGGCACTTTCTAACAGGCTGGATTTGGTGCTCAACAATTCTTGCTGACTGCGACGCAAGGTAATCGGCATTTCATTGGCTGGCACATCGGTATTGATAGTGGCGAAACCAAACACTTCTTGCTTCAATTGTTGGCTAATGCCTTTTTCTGCCCATACTTTGCTGACTGCGCCCATTAAACCTTGAGGGCCACAGATATAAGTCATGCGGTCGGTATAATCTGCACACACTGCCGATAATTGTTGCGCGCTAAAACGGCCAGTCAC
>JBKJUH010000159.1:0-4327 GCA_046590075.1 Agitococcus sp. | reverse complement strand
CATTACGCAAAAAAATGAAAACTCACGGTTTTATTTTTGATTAATTATTGTTAGCCCTAGGAGAGAGGGTTAACAATAATTAATCAAAAATAAAACCGTGAGTTTTCATTTTTTTGCGTAATGTGCCGCGATTCAGTCCTAACAATTGTGCCGCTTTGGTTTGATTGCCACGCGTAAACTCTAATACCACTGATAATAATGGCTTCTCAACTTCCGCTAATACAAGTTCATATACATCACAGGGTTTTTCACCTTGAAGCTGGGCGAAATAATGGCGCATCGCACGTTCGACATGAACACGCAAAGCAGCATCGCTCTGTGGAACTGGAATAGAGGATTTAGGACTATTCATATTGACCCTACACGAAATGAAAATTAACTGAAACTTAGTACGATGTACGCCTTAATAGGCTTACATAGCAAAAAAGGCTTTAACTGCGGCGCGCTGCTCAAGGCTGCTGGTGAGTCGATGAAATTGCTGCACAAAGGCTGTACTATTATCTAAATGTTCACCGTACCACGCAATATGTTTGCGGGCAAAACGAACACCCAATGCTTCGCCATAAAAGTCATGTAAAGCGCACACATGTTGATAAATCACATCGGCACGTTCTTGCAGGCTCGGAGGCGGAAGTTGTGTTTGGGTAGTTAAATAGTGGCGAATCTCTCGAAAAATCCACGGACGACCATGGGCTGCGCGGCCGAGCATAATACCATCACAACCCGTGTGTTGCAGCACTGATAATGCTTTTTCTGCACAATCTATGTCGCCATTAGCAATCACGGGGATGCTTACCGCCTGTTTAATGGCAGCAATGGTGTCGTATTCGGCTGCACCTTCGTATTTGTCGGCACGAGTACGGCCATGAATAGCCAACATTTGAATGCCGCTGTCTTCAGCAATTCGGGCAATCGTGATCCCGTTTTTGTTGTCACGATTCCAACCTGTACGTGTTTTTAAGGTTATAGGAATAGGAACGGCTTTGACAACGGTTGCTAAGATACGGGCAACGAGGGCTTCATCTTGCATAAGAGCCGAGCCAGCAAGACGATTGCAGACTTTTTTGGCGGGGCAGCCCATATTAATATCAATGATTTGTGCGCCACGTTCCATATTCATGCGCGCTGCTGTAGCTAACATGTCGGGGTCATAACCAACAATTTGTACAGTTTTTGGGCTGGGTTCGCCATCATGGTTCAAACGGAAAATGGATTTGTTGGTTGTCCATAGGCTGGTGTCAGAAGCGACCATTTCCGAAACGGTATAACCCGCCCCATATTGACGGCAAATTTGACGGAAGGGGCGGTCTGTAACCCCTGCCATTGGGGCAAGGGCGAGGGGTTCGATAAAGTATTCACCAACAGCAATGGCTTTAATCATTTGTACAAAGGTTGCAGGCGATAACGCGTTATTTCAACATTGGGTTTAACAATGGCTAACTCAATGTGAATGGGTGTTTCGGGAGGAATACGGCGTAAGCTTTTTGCGCCTATTTGCAGGTATTCTTTCGGTTGCAACACGCGAGAGGCCGTGACTTTGTTATTGAGATTCATAAAGCTTAGTTTTAACGCAGGTAATGGTTGGGCAAATTGAGCTTCGTTAAAAACAATAGCATCTACTTGCAGAGCTTTTTGTACGTCAGGATGTTTACGAATAACAAGTTTTTTGATGATTAACAAGTCGATGTTGGGCTGCTCTGGCACTTTACAACCCAGCGTTGCACATACTTGTACGATTTTCGGTCTGGTTGTTGTGTTTAAGGCTAAGCTATTAAAGTTAAAATAGATATATTGCGTAAGCAGCAATAATACAGCACCGCTGCATAATATTGTCCATGTTAGCCAATAACCCCAATTAATGGAAATCATGGGTATATTTTTGATTTCTAAAGGCAGACTGGCTTGACGTTGGTTAATTGTAGGTGCGCTATTGCTGTTGAGGAAGTTGAGTAAGTCATCTTCTTTAGCGTTTTTTGGCGCGTTTACATTGGCTTCTCTGCCAGTTTTAGCATTGCTTTTGTTTTGAGTGTTATCGCTGCGCGTCTCCGCAGCATCGGCCTTACGTGACGAAATTTTGGCTTTGGTAGGGATTAAATCCATACTATGATTTTTAGCTTGTTCTTTTTTCTCTTCTTCTTCAAGGTCTGACATCAATGCTTGCGCCCAACTTTCATCGGCACTGGCTTTGATTTTATCGACTTCACCCCCGCTTTTGAGGTGGTCTTTTGTGGTAGTAGGTTCTAACCAAGACTCGTGCAGCATGTCGCTAATTTCGTCGTCAAACATGGGTTTTTTGGCGATGACAGGTGCTGATTTAGGGGGCTCTACGCCCATGCGGGCTGTAGGGGCTTGAATGTTTGGATTATCACTTTGCAGTTCATCTTCCAGATCCTCACCCAATAAATTCATCGCCCATGATTCATCATCTGGGGTTTTGAGTTTTTTGGCGGGTATCGCGGGAGCAGTTGGCGCACCAGTTGCGCTTTGCGTGCGCGCAACGACGGGTATATTGTTTGTCGGTACCTGACTTACGGGTGCTGATGTCGCCTTAGTAGATGTCGTGACAACCGCTTCGCCAGTGACAATGTGTTGGTCTGCCCGAAAGACTTGCAAGCAACCACCGCAGCGAACATGGCCACCACGCGCTGCGAGTTGTTCAGTCGTAATATTAAAAACACTGCTGCAAAATGGGCAGCGTGTTTGTTTGGTTTCGCTCATAATCCCTCAAGCTCCAAATCTTGTCTCGTGTTAAAGCTGTTGAAGCGTTTGCTGCGAGCAGTAGGGAGTAATTCAGACACCATCTCCCGACGACTAAGCAACGGTATTTAATCGTTTTCCTGACAGCCGACACCAGTTTTCATCTTTGGTATTAAGTCTGTCGAATAGCACCCACGGCGCATAAGTGACTTTTAGCTCTTCAACTTGCGTGTCAATGATACCCGATATTGCCATATCACCGTTAGTTTCGCATAAACGCGCCAAAACGGGTGCTAACTCCGCTAAAGGCCCTGCTAAAATGTTGGCGACTACGACACCTGCTTTAATCACAGGCATGGCATCAGGAAAACACACGGTCATTTTGTCGGCGACATGGTTACGCGCTGCATTGTCTTTGCTGGCTAATAAGGCTTGTGGGTCTGTGTCCACACAATAGGCGTGTTTTGCACCTAATAATAAGGCAGCTATCGCTAAAATACCTGAGCCACAGCCATAATCAACCACGATTTTATCCTGTAAATCTAAGCCATCCAGCCATTCCATACATAAGGCGGTGGTGGCGTGTGTACCTGTGCCAAAGGCTAAACCAGGGTCTAACAATAGGTTAATGGCGTTCGGTTGTGGTGGCGGTGTCCAGCTCGGCACAACCCATAAACGCTCACCAAAACACATGGGGTGATAATGATCCATCCATGCCCGTTCCCACACTTGGTCTTCTAAAATTTCGACCCGATGGCTGGGTAAACCGCCTTCTAAATGGTCATTAAGAAACTCTAGAATCGCTTCCATGTCGGAGTCGATGGTAAATAAGGCAACAATACGGGTGGCATCCCATAAAGGCGTTGTGCCGTGCGGTGGCTCAAACAAGGGTTGGTCGGCAGCATCTTCCATCATAATTGCGCCAGCACCTATTAACTCTAGGGCTTCTTCAATTCGATCTGCATCTGCTTTTGCGCTGTCTATTTTTAGTTGGAGCCAAGCCATTGTTTATCCTAATCCTAGTTTCTTTTCGAGGTAATGAATGTCTACACCGCCTTCATTAAAGGCAGCATCGGTTAAAATAGTATCGCGATGTAAGGGGATGTTGCTTTTAATGCCTTCAACAACAATTTCATCAAGGGCGTTACGCATCCGTTGTAAGGCAACATCACGATTATCGCCATAAGCAATCAGCTTGCCAATTAACGAGTCGTAATAAGGCGGTACGCTATAACCCGTGTAAATATGTGAGTCCATGCGAATGCCAGGCCCACCTGGTGCATGAAAGTAATTAATTTTGCCAGGACAAGGTAAAAATGTTTTTGGGTCTTCGGCATTAATACGACATTCAATGGCGTGGCCACGAATGATAATATCTTCTTGGCGATAGGATAAACCCAAACCTGCGGCAATTCGCAGTTGTTCTTTGATGATGTCCACGCCTGTCACCAGTTCAGTAACGGGGTGTTCGACTTGGACACGAGTATTCATTTCAATAAAGTAAAAACCGCCATCTTCATACAAAAATTCAAATGTACCTGCGCCACGATAGGCCATTTGTTTACAGGCTTGCACGCAAGATTCAGCGACTTGTTGGCGAATGTGTTCTGGAATATGAGGTGCGGGAGCT
>JBKJUH010000411.1:0-9891 GCA_046590075.1 Agitococcus sp. | reverse complement strand
CAGAAGACAAGCTACTGTCTACATCAATAGCGAGCACGTCTTTACGCATAAAGTCACTTACGGGACGCTCGCCAAATAAATCACGGCCAAACTTTCTCAAGAAAATATCATTTAATTGATGACGGCTAATCATACCTAAGGGCTGGTTTTTGTCATTGACCACAGCAACGGATAAACAACTTTTATAGACTGGGCTTAAAAATGCGTCCGCCACCTGACTAATGGTATCGGTGGGCTTAAAACAGGGAATATTGGCGGCGAAAGCGCGTAGAACGGACATCTTAACTCCTAAAATAGCGGCTTACAGGACGTATGTCTTAAAGGCGCAGACTAGGAGAACAAGATGACAGTTTGGTGAAAGATTGTTGAATGTTTGGCGAAGTTAGTGACAGAATGTTGATTGTGTCACAAGATAGCGAGGTGTTTTAGGTCGTTTTCCTTAACAGCGACTATTCCTTCACTACAAAAATTACTCCTTCACCACAAAAGGTAACGCCATTAACGCGCCACCAATGGCCAACATCAGCCAAATATTGCTAACAAAATACGAAAACACCATCAAGCCCAAAAGCTCTATCAGGGCGACGCAAATAGCTTCGCACCTGACAGTCTGTGCTTGTGTTTTCTGATTGAGGCATCACTTCCTCCGCTAGGCGGATATCAGAGCTTACGCATTGCACCGCGATTAGCGCGTTTTTACCCTCACTCTAGCTCTCTCCCAAAGAGAGAGAACTCTCTCGCCCCGTGGGAGAGGGTTGGGGGTGAGGGTGTGAACAAATAAGCGATTACTGCGTAAGTCCTAATGGGGTGATTAATGACTCAAAATAGTTAAAACAGCTTGTGCATGTTCTGCCGCCTCAATACCCAAGTCCGTAAGATAGCCCCCGTCAGGCAAGCTAATCAGCCCTTTTTTATGCAAACGCAAGGCTGCGGCTATGGCGGTGGGTTCGGCGGTTGAATGATGAACTTTTAGACCTTCTTGGGCATTGCCTAAATTGTACAAGGTCAGAATTTGTAGCTCTTCGATGATATCGGCTGAATACGGCATAGTTAACTCCAATTATTAATTTTTACAGTTATCGATAGTGACTTGATACCATGCTTTTTAGGGCAGTAGCAATGCCTTTATTTTGAAAATAGCAGGACTTACGCATCGCATCGCGATTAGCGCGTTTTTACCCTCACTCTAGCTCTCCCACAGGGAGAGAGAACTCCCTCGCCCTGTGAAAGAGGATTGGGGGTGAGGGTTCGAGCAAATAAGCGATAACCGCGTAAGTCCCAAATAGGTGAAAACACAAGACCTTACGCCGACACTGCAAACACAGGCCATCTTGCGACAATTCTTTCTGCTTGAGCATCAATTAAGAGAATATCACCAAACTGCAAAAATACCGCTTCGCTTTGTTGTGGCCGAAAAAACACATAATCGTCAGTGGTTAATTGTTGTGCTGGCGAGCCTAACAATAACTCTTGATTACTGGAACGACCATAGACACCACTCAACGCCAAACCTTGCGGCGACTCTGGTTTAGCCAACCAATGGCCACCATGAATAAAATAACCTTGTTGATTATTAACATCCCACCAACGGCGAAAACCATCCGCCCACTCTAATGCGGGAATTAGGGCATGATCTAAAACTTTAAGAACAGGCGTGGCAATATAACTCGCGGCTTGATGTTGACTTAAAGTAGGCATATCAAAATCGCTAGGCTGCACAAAGGCGGTGCCAAGCGAAATTTCATTGGCATACGTTTGTTGAGCGTGCAGGGTATAAGTTTGGCTTCCCCCTGAGTTAATCGTTAAGGCTTTATCGTCATAACCCATATCATTAAAGAGTTTTTTTGCCTCATAAAGTGTTGTTTGTACTGTCTGCCATGCCTTTGCTTGCATATTTAATAAGGTCGGCATTTTAGCGACGTGTGCTTCATAAGCCATCAATCCCGATACTTTTAACAAGGGATATTGCTTTACTAACTCCAAGGCATTTTTAAGTGTTGCCAAACCAGCAAAACCACCACGATGTAAACCGACATCTAACTCCAAATTAATGCGTAGTGGCTTATTGTACTGCTTTGCTATTTCGGCATAGGCTTGTAATCTTTCCATCGAGTCAACTAACCATTGAATACGGGGTAAGGCTTGTTGATTACGAGCATTCTTTAGCCATTCATACACCGCAAGATGCGCCATTGGCTTACCAAACAACACATCTCCCTGAGGATAATGCTCAATAATGCTTGCCAACATGGGCAGATTAAAGACCATAAAACGCTGCGTATTTAGTGCTTTCGTCAAATAATCCAATAACGGCAAACTGGGTAATGATTTCACGACTAAACGAATAGGTAACGGTGATTTACTCTCACTTAATAGCGTTTTAACCTGTTGAATATTATGGTCTAGTTTTTCTTTATCAATTAACAATGTCGGTTGAGCAATGCCATTACTAACTAATAGTTTAGTTAATTTTTTAAAGTAAGGATTATGCGGCGCACCGTGATTGGTGGGTTTAATTCCCCAAGCGATTGCTGTTGCCCCTACCATGCCACTGGCGATCACTGTTCTTCTTGATAGATTCATCTTCTTTCCTGTAGGGGCGAATTTATTCGCCAAATTGATTGGACAAAGGCGAATAAATTCGCCCCTACGGTTAAATGCCCCATACTTTTTTCAGATAAGGATTGACTAACTTTCCTTGTGGGTCTAACTGCTGTCTTATCTTTTTAACGTCTTGCCATTGTGGGTATAAAACAGCAAAATCTTTTTCCCTTAATGAATGCAACTTACCCCAATGGGGACGGCCACCATGCTTTTTTAGAATCGGCTCGACTAAGTCATACAAGAACTGAAAGTCATCTTCATAATAAGCATGAACCGCAATTGAGCCTGTTGTCCGTTGATAAAATGGTGATAACCATGCTTTATCATCGGCTTGAATGACCCGCGCTTCGATAGGAAAAAAGACATCGGGACGTTGACTTTCAATGACAGCGATTACTTCTTTTAAGGCGGTGATTTGTGACTCTAAAGGCAGGTGATATTCCATTTCATGGAAACGCACCGAACGCTCGGAAGCGAGTAATTTCCATGCATAATCAACGGCATATTCTGTACCGTGATTATCCGCCAGCATATTAGCCACACGACGACGTAAGGACGGCGACCAACTGACATAATCACGCAGCTTTTTTAAGTCCATCAACGAATCCATGTCTTTATCTTCACCACGCGGCGTCGCCGCTTTATCGGTTTGATTGTGCAACACACGCATGGCCAAACCCGTAAAGGGAATATAAAAAAACTCCGCATTGCGATTTTTACTGTATTGCTCTGGCCATTCCGTCAACATTTGCGCTAAGGGCAACATCGTCACTTGCCGCTCGGTACGCGCTAACGGCCAATTCTCTAAGGTGTATTCAGTAACAATGCCAAACGCACCCAAACCGACTAACGCAGCATGATAAATTTCCGTATTTTCACTGATGCTGCAATTCAGCTCTTGGCCTTGCACAGTCATCAATCTAAAGCTTTGTACTCGACCATGTAATGCTGGTAAACCATGGCCACTGCCGTGTGTGCCTGTTGCAATCGCCCCTGCTAGGGTTTGTTTATTAACATCGGGGATGTTGACCATATCTTGGCCGATATCTTCTAATAATTGGCCTAATTGCTGGAGTCTGGTACCTGCTTTGACGGTTGCCGTATTTTGCAAGGCATTGTGACTAACTAAGCCCGAAAAATTATCCAGAGCTAATAAGGTGCCTTCAGTCGTGCATTGGCCATTAAATGAATGTCCTGCACCAACACAACGAATAGGAGCGGGTGTCGCAGCCAGCAATTGTTTTAATTCATCAAGTGTATTTGGTGCAATCCGTTGGCTCGGGTACGCGTGTTCGCTACCCGACCAGTTTTGCCACAAATAATGGCCATTGGCATCTTTAACAGGCAAAACGGGTAACGCTGCTTTTTGCTGACACGCGGGCAAAAACACACCTGCGCCAGTTGCCGCAGTTAAACCTAAAAATTGACGACGATTAATCATAGTATTTTTTTCTTATTTTATGGCGTTGCTGTTTTAGTGGTGGCCATATAACGAATCATAGCTTCAAAATCGTCAGGGGTACAAATGGTACACATGCCCCCTGCTGGCATGGCATTAAAACCTTGTATGGCATTTTGCACTAATACGGGCAAACCTTTTTCTAGGCGTTTATCCCACATGGTTATATCACCCATTTGTGGAGCTGGCGATGCAGGATTGACATGACAGGTTTTGCAGCTTTGCTCAAACAGTTTGGCTTGTTGAGCGGTGAGCGTGACAGGGGCAAGTGTGGTTTTTGAGCCACAGGCCGATAATAAGTAGCAAGTAGCCAGAACAGTAATAATAAGCGTTGTTTTCATGGTGATTCGATTCGCTCTGATTTTGAGCTTATCGTAGTGGGTTATTTGCTGGATGGATAGTACGGTAAAGGCCAATTTAGGGGGATATTAGCGGCCATTAATTAGAGAATGCTTTAAAGCAAACTACCGTGTCGCCAAGTGTTGCAACCGCTCAAATAATAATTGCTCTCTTTGAAAGTCTTGAGCTACTGACTGTATGGCATATTCAAAGTCTGCCGCTAACAAAAACTGTTCTATCGCTATGGCAATGGCTTGTTTAACATCGTCATTAGCTAATTTCACTTCATCACATAAATCATCATAGCCATCTACTAAGCTCACATATTAATCATCTTCAGCTGATTATTCATATTTGTTGCAACCGCTGGCTAAATATTTTTTTTGCTAACTCTGCCTCACGTGGCCTACCCATACGCATTGCATCAATTAAAGCCAATAACTCATATAAAATTGGATCAGCCTTAACAACTTGCGGGATGGATTTATGCAATGGCATGAGTGCTATACCCACTGTTTTTCCTCTACCGTCAGGCCATACATAAGGATAATCACCTGAAGATAATAACTTACCTTCTAAAACGGGAGCCGCATAAGTAGTAGGAATTCCTCTCACTAAACTACCGATCTCTACAGGAAAAACATATTTTAGGCCATGTGTACAAAACTCTTCGACATACTTTATGACGGGTACAGGGCGTTCCGTTTTACGAGAAATGCGCAAGAGCTGATTATTCAAACTACGTTTAACAGCAGCATGGCACTCTGAGGTACTAATCCCCACAGAGTTTGCTAGGTGTTGATATGTCCAAATAGTAGGCGTTAAAGCTAACGATGTCGCCGATTCACCCTCATCCCAACCACACCACCAATCCTTAGGGCGCAAACCTGCCACATTCGCTTCTAACTGCGCTAATTCTATACTAACCAATTTTAGCACTAACAAAGCATCTTGACTTTTCATAGGAACACACTACTACAAATTCATTATTCGCGAATTACGAATACATAAACCACATCTTTTGAACATAGTCAACAGACTGGTCAATTTCCCAATCTATACCCCTGCGGCGACTCACCCGTCCACCGATGAAAAGCACGTCTAAAACTTGCCGCTTCGCTATAACCTAATACCGCTGCTACTTGCTCCACACTCACCTGCCGATTGACAATCAACTGCTTGGCTAATTGCTCACGTACTTGACTGACTTGCTGTTGATAATCTGTACCTAAGGCCTGTAAACGCCGCCGCAAGGTACGCTCAGACATGGCTAATTGCTGTGCGACTTGCTGCATAGTTGGCCAATAATTGGCTTTTGCTTTAATAATTTTTTGCACGCGCTCAACAATATCATTCGTCACTGCCGACAACACCTGCTGTTGCGCCAATAATTGTTGGCATAAATTGAGTAACTGTTTGGCCGTTAACGCATTCGCTGTTTTTAACGGTAAGGACAGCACATTATTATCAATTTCAAATAAACTATACGCTTGCTGATAGCTAATTGGGCAACGTAAATAATCAACCAACTCCTGATGATACGAGGGCTGTGGCGAGCTAAAACACACTAATAACGGACTAAAATCTTCCCCCATAAATTGCCGCGCAATTTGTGTAAAACCGATGACTAATTCCTCGGGCGCAAACTGACTAAGCGCAGGTAGGGGATAATCTAAAGTCGCTTGTACTTGTAATTTATCAGCCAAATGTTGAGCATTCAGCGTCATAAAACTACTGGTTAGCTGGTAATAATGCAAACCCATGTCAATGGCCTGACCAACGGTTGCCGCGCTCAACATGGCATGACCTAAAACACCATAACTGGCAATAGTTAATTGTTTGGCAATGACTACACCTAAATCTACTTGTCCCGTTTGTTGGTATAAATACGATAATAACTGCTCGTAGTTTGCTGCCGATAAACGACAATCATCGGCTTGTAATTGTGCTAAATCGGATAATTGCAGTTGTTGCAACAGGATTTTTTGATCTAAACCATTAGCTTCACCCCACGCTACCAAAGCAAGGGCGATGTAAGCAGGAATATGCTGAACAGCTGACATTGTTGCCGCCTTTATTATTTAAGCTGGCTAGTTATGACACATTGCCAAGATGGGAGGTAGTTTGTCATGATTATTAAAAACATAAAATTAGAATGGCTTTTAAAAAGCGAATCGGTAACTATTCCTGTATTCAAAATGACCTTATTTGTGGATTTTTTATGTTTGCTGACCGTATCAATGCCTTATTAGCAAAAGTGAAAACTGGCGGTCGCCGTATCGCTATGCCTAATGACCTCAACACCATCACCACGATTAACGCTGACCGAGAGTGTTCGCCCGAACTCGTAGGGATTAAGCAAGAAAACATTGATGCTATTTGGAATAGTGTGTTGTCTTATTACCAAACAGGTTTACACCCTGCAATTACCTTGGTGATTCGTCGTCATGGTCAAATTGTTCTTAGTCGTGGTATTGGATATAGCCATGTGGGGGCAGAAGGTGAATCGGTGGATGATGGCTCAAAGTTAGCCTCAGCGGATACGCCTGTATGTTTGTTTTCTGGCTCTAAAGCCATTTCCGCCATGCTGATTCATAAATTAATTGAAGAAGATAAATTGAATTTGTATGACCGCGTGTGCCAACATTTGCCCGAATACGGCTCACACGGTAAACATCTGACCACCATTCATGACTTATTAACCCATCGTGCTGGCATTCGTGTCATGCCTTTAGAGAATGCGCCGCCTGAGCTGATGTTTGATTTTGATGCGGTGGTTAAAATTTTAGCGGAATCACCCCCTGTAGGTAATCCAAAAGAACAGCAAGCCTACCATGCGACGACTGCGGGTTATATTTTGGGCGCAATCGCACAAAAGGTCTCAGGTGAAAGTTTGCCCGCCTTATTAAAACGAATTTTGGCCGAGCCCTTGGGCTGTGAGCATTTTACCTATGGCGTGAGCGAAAACCTGCGTCATCAAGTAGCGTTAAGTCATTCTACGGGTGCGAACAAAGTGCCTATTGCTACCGCCATGCTGACGAAAATGTTGGGCTTAGGTGAGCGCGAAATTACAGCGGCTATTAATTCAGCAGGTGGTTTGTCCGCGGTGATTCCTGCGGCTAATCTTTATAGTAGTGCTGAGGAAGCGTGTCGTTTTTATCAAATGTTACTTGACCACGGCATGTGGCAGGGCAAGCAACTATTTCGCCCCGAAACCATTGCTGCCGCTACCCAACGCGGCCGATTACAGTTTGACCATTCGATGAAAGCCCCAATGCGATATTCCGCAGGTTTTATGATGGGCGAACGCTTGTGGAGCTTTTTTGGTTTTAATACTGCGCGCGCTTTTGGCCATTTGGGTTTTATTAATATTTTGTGTTGGGCTGACCCTGCGCGTGATATTTCGGTGGCGTTTTTGAATACGGGTAAATCCTTAGCACCCGAAGGTTTATTGGGCTTTGCCAATGTCACACGCACCATTAGCCAAGCCTTTCCTGTGATTGAGTAATAGCGATTATTGGGTCACAACACCATTGCTTGTGCCAGTTTTGTAGTTTTGTAGGGTGCGTACTACGCACCATAATCTATAAAAACCGTGCGCATTGCGCACCCTACGCCCTACTAAGTACCGACTTTTACCACCATCAACCAAGAGAGAACTATAATGAGCATGATGCAGCAACCATTACTAATTTCATCGCTAATTGAACATGCAATTGTTAGCCACCCGAACGCCGAAATTGTCAGTCGCCAAGTTGAAGGTGGCATTTTTCGTTATACCTACGGCCAAGCCGCCGCTCGCGCCAAGCAATTAGCCAATGCCTTAACACAAAAGTTGGGCATTAAAGTCGGTGATCGTATTGGCACATTGGCATGGAACACTCATCGTCATTATGAGTTGTACTTTGGCGTTTCGGGCATGGGAGCGGTGGCACACACCATCAACCCTCGTTTATTTCCCGAACAAATTATTTATATTATCAATCATGCCGCTGACCGTTTTATTTTTGTCGATTTAACATTTGTGCCGTTGCTGGAAGCCGTTGCTAGTCATATTAGCAAAGTCGAAGGCATTGTCGTGCTGACTGATAAAGCCCATATGCCAACCAGCAGCAAATTAAGCAATTTACTGTGTTATGAAGACTTAATTGCTGATATGTCCACCGAGTTTACTTGGCCATTATTAGACGAAAATTGTGATGCCGCCTTGTGTTATACCTCTGGCACGACGGGCAATCCTAAAGGCGTGATGTACACCCATCGTTCCACAGTTCTACACACCATTGCCTCAGTACAACATAACGCTTTAAACATCACCTATGACACCGTGTTATTGCCTGTTGTGCCGATGTTTCACGTTAACGCATGGGGCACTCCCTATGCCGCGACCATGACAGGCGCAAAAATCGTTTTCCCTGCACACGGCATGGATGGCGCGTCGTTATACGAGTTAATTAACGGTGAACAAGCCAATTTACTCTTAGGCGTGCCAACTATTTGGTTAGGCTTATTAAACTATCTCGACCAAATTGGAGCGACCTTAACGTCGGTTAAAAATGTTGTTGTTGGTGGCGCGGCTGCTCCCCTGTCGATGATTAAAGCCTTTCAAGAAAAACACGATGCTTTTTTGATTCACGCATGGGGCATGACTGAACTCAGTCCACTTGGCACAGTCAATAGCATGACACGAGCGATGGCACAAATGCCGTTGGAACAACGCTATCAAAAACAACTAAAACAAGGCCGCGCAGTGTATGGCATTGAAATGAAAATTGTTGATGATGCAGGCAAAGACCTACCGCGTGATGGCAAAGCCTTTGGCCGTTTATTAGTGCGTGGTGGTTGGGTAGTCAGCGCGTACTATTTGAATGATGACAAAAAATCCTTTGTCGATGGTTGGTTTGATACAGGTGATGTCGCCACGATTGATAGTGACAACACCATGCAAATTGTTGACCGCTCTAAAGATGTGATTAAGTCGGGCGGTGAATGGATAAGCTCTATAGATTTAGAAAATGCCGCTGTTGGCCATCCTGCATTAAAAGAGTGTTGTGTGATTGGTGTTTATCATCCGAAATGGGATGAACGTCCGCTGTTATTAGCGATTAAAAAAGAAGGAGCAACGGTGAGCGCCGCCGAAGTCATTACTTTTTTAAGTGATAAAGTCGCTAAATGGCAATTGCCTGATACCGTAGTTTTTCTCGATGAATTGCCGCATACGGCAACGGGAAAACTGTTAAAAACGGGTGTGAGGGAGACGTATAAAAATTACTTAGTGGAGAAGGGATTGGTTTAAGAGTGTCGCCTTAATAAAAATAAATTGAGGTTATTGGTTGTCGTTCTTTTAATTTGGAGTAATTTATGTCAGGCATTCGCAATGTTGCAGATACTTTTGAGGAGTTTATTACTTATCAATGTAATAATCGCCCAGAAGTCATCACTTATATTCAAACTTTATTTAACAGCTTTGAGGGGTGGCTTAAAATTGA